>CAZQWZ010000375.1:0-1515 GCA_964596935.1 uncultured Roseivirgaceae bacterium | reverse complement strand
ATGTAATACTAGTAATAGGTCGTAGGATCGCTATCGCTTAACCTACGACCAGTGGGGGATTTTACGTAAAAAAATGCTTATGGTTAAATAAATCTCAACCTCTAAAACCCTTTTACCTTATTTTTAAAACCCTTATCCTGATTGCCTCGTATTTTTTAACCTAACCTAATAGGTGCAAAATTTCGGACAGTTAATTATGAAACTGTTTCGGAATATGGAGTGCTTTTCTTATTCTATCCTTCTATTGCTTTTTTAACTGAATCGATAATTCGAGTTTTAATCTCCTCATTCCCTTCTATTTCCTTCATCGAGTTGACAATGCTGTTATAATTATAATCAAGTAAAGGGGAGGCTATTTGTTTATAAATAGCCTCTGAGTTAAGCTCAGGGTTATCTGCTATCAATTTAACTATTGCCTTCGGGTGCTTTGATAAAATTTTATACAAAACATCATTGCTAAACTCTGAATACTCTACATTTATTGAACAAGATTCATCAAAAGTGCATAGAAAATTGTAGATCAATTGCCCATTAAGGTTATCTATATTTTGGCTTGCTGCAAGCACTTTTCGCCTATCACATTTCTCACACTCCTGTTTTTTATCGACTTCATAAGAAGTTAATTCTAAAGTTACAGTGCCCATATTGGCGGTAACCATAGCCTTAACTGAAGAGTCTTTATCTACCGCTGTTTCAGAAGACAACAACTCACCCAATTTCTTCTGAGTTTTCTCTGTTACAAAATCTTTTTCAGGAGTTTTCTCTCTACTATAATTTTTGCAGCCTGACCAACAAATCAGTACTATGAATAAGCAATAACTAACCTTCATGATTTTACTTTCTTTTTCTTAAAAAAACAGGTTTCGACACTCTCGTATTATCTACCTGTATAGTAGGTCTCAAATCCATGTTCTGTAATTTTTGTTTAAACTCAGACTTTAAGGATTTAGATGACCTAAAAATTTCGAAGATTAACCAATAGCTAGCAAATAAATAAAGTGTTGAAAATGTAATAGACCAAAAGGCATAGCCTTGAAAAGGAAACGAAAAAAGCATCCCTAAAAAGGTGATTTGGCTTACCCAAAAAATACGATTAAACTTCTTTATGCTGCTCTTAAAAAAGTAATACGTAATAAAAATAAAGGCTAGATTATAAAGCCAACCCAATAATGCAATGTGCGAATGTGTATGTAAAAAGTGCTTATAATTAATTCCTAAATCTTCAATAATGCTAATTCGCATTAACAAACCAAAAGTTGCTGCTATTAATAAATAAGCAAATGCTATAATGGTTTTTGTTTTCAACCTTTTAAAAATTTAGGAGAAATTACAATGTTTAGATATCAACCTAAGCTGCAATACGTTAATTTATTGCTCTAGTTACTAATGGGCACCTTGTTCAAAATAGTATCAATAATATCGTGTGTGGTAACGCCATCAGCCTCCGCTTCGTAATTCAATATAATTCTATGATTAAGAATATCCGGAGCCACTTCTTTCACATCTTCGGGCAAT
>CAZQWZ010000374.1:0-1527 GCA_964596935.1 uncultured Roseivirgaceae bacterium | reverse complement strand
TTAATTATTCAAAATGCGCTTAACTATTTGTCCAGTTTATTGTTGCAAGTCCATTATTTGAAGAGTTAGTTTATGAAAATGCAGATTTTGGAGCTGAAATTATCAAATATATTAATTATAAAATAATAAATGTATATAAAAGGCTCCAGTCAATTACACAAAAGCATATTCATGGGCGATTTGCCGAGTTGTTGCTTCATTTCAAAAACAGTATTTACAAACAAAATCCGTTTACCCTTTCTATTAGTAAAAAGGATATGGCCGATATTATTCCTACCTCCAATGAGAGTGTATCGCGTATGTGTACTCAACTTAAAAAAGAAGGTATCATTTCTGAAAAAGGCAGAAACATAAAAATATTAGACGAGGAAAAATTAAAACAGATTAGTAAGTTTGGATAGCTACGCTTAGATTAATAGAATTGTGATTTAAAAAGATTTTCTCCTTATACATACATTATATAAAGGTGCACTTTAGGAGATAGCTTGGTTAAGCTATACATAAGAAAATGAGAATTATTTCTTCTTATTATTCTCTTTTATTGTATTAATAAAACTTGGTTAATTGGACTAAGAACTAGCAACCCATTATTATGCAACTAGATAAAGAAAAAAATGAGTAAGAAATATTCGCTGCTAATGCTCTTTTTATTAGCATTCCAGCTTGGTCAATCCCAAATACTTATATCGCTTTTATTTGGAGATAAACTTAACTCCGATAAAATAGAGTTTGGGTTAGATGGAGGGTATAATTACTCAACTATGTCGGGGTTCGAAAGTAGCAAGCCACTAAGTGCACTTAACCTCGGTTTCTACTTCGATTTTCTGCTTAAAAACCAATGGTACCTAAACACAGGGGTACTTGTAAAATCTAATGTAGGGTTGAGTAATTTAAGTGAAGGTGATGTTTTAAAATTGGACCCAAATATTTATTATTCTAGCAAATTCACTTACGAGCAAAAAATATCCTACTTTCATGTGCCTGTAGCAATTAAATATAGATTTAAAAATCATTTTTACATCCATGCAGGCCCTCAATTTGCTTTAAGGCATAAAGCCTTTTTGATTTTAAAAGGTGAGCAAAACAATAAAACGATTGAAGTAAAAACAGGCAACAAAGATCTATTTACAAGAATAGAAGTAGCAGCTATAGGAGGAATTGGCTATAAGCTAAGAAAAGGCAAAGGGATGAATATTGGTATTAAGTATTTTTATGGCTTAACCAATGTTTTTAAAGATGATTACTTCGATTCTAAAAATAGCAGCTTCTATGCCTATGTGGGAATACCTATTGGTAGAGAAAAAACTTCTAATTAACTTTAGTCGATGACTATTCTAAAGTTCTGGTTTTCCTTGGTTTTTGAAATGAACATTGGGCGTGATAACCCTTACTACAAACGACCAAGCTATACCAGTGGAGTTTTTAATACGGTATGGGATCGATTTTAATACCATATTAATTTATGTGGTTTGATAAAAAAGCTGAAAGTAAATTATATCACATTAATACTCCTATTTATTTACTACT
>CAZQWZ010000373.1:0-1578 GCA_964596935.1 uncultured Roseivirgaceae bacterium | reverse complement strand
TAGCACTTGAATATGTGATACTAAGAGATGCTTCCAAAATTAGAGATACCTTATTTCATTATTTGAAAGGTGCGAAAGCTAATAATCGATCAAAAATCAATTTCAATTTTGAGATTTCAAAAAAAATAGATCGAGATTTAAGCGTATTGCAAAAGCGCAAGGATAAAAAAATTGCAGAGCTTCTTAAACGTGCAGATTTTAGAAGTCAATTTATTGCAGATATTTCTCATGAATTAAAAACACCCATTTTTTCGGCTCAAGGCTACATTCACACCTTGTTAGATGGCGCTTTAGACGATAAAGAAGTACGGTATAAGTTTTTGGAGAAATCGGCAAGAAGTCTCGATTTTTTAGATAAACTCGTGAGAGATTTATTGGAGCTTTCGCAAATTGAAACAGGCAACATTGTTTTAATGCATGATCATTTCGATTTAGTGAAATTAGTAGATGAAATTGTCGATGATTTTGAGCAACAAGCTCTTAAAGTAGAAGTATCTATTAAACGAAGCAAAAAACCTCCTGAATCAATCGTTTATGCAGATTATTTAAGAATTAGGCAAGTAATGCAAAACTTGGTTTCTAATGCCATAAAGTATAATACGGAAGGCGGAAAAATTAGAATTAAACTTATTGAAGGTGTGGATGCTGTGGAGGTAAGAGTGGCCGATACGGGTATTGGTATTCCAAAATCTGATTTTTCTAAAATATTTTCTAGATTTTATCGCGTAGATAAAAGTAGAACCAAAATTAGAAAACGTACAAGCAATGGTTTAGGCCTTGCTATTGTTAAGCATTTATTAGAAAGTCATAATTCTTCGATACAAGTTAAGAGCGAAATTGGCAAAGGATCAGTTTTTAGTTTTTCTTTGCAGAAAGATAAACCCAAAACTGATGGGCAAAGACCTCAAATTGAAGCATTGGATATTATTTGAAGACGATGATTTCATCGTAATAAATAAACCTCCATTTATAGCAACTCTTGACGATCGTAATTCGCGATTTAACGTAAACCAATTGGCCAAAGAATATTGGGCTGATGCCCAAATGTGCCATCGACTTGATAAAGACACCAGCGGCATTTTATTAATAGCCAAACACCCCGATGCCTACAGGCATGCTTCCATCCAATTTGAAAAAAGAAAGGTTGGTAAGATTTACCATGCCGTGGTAGAAGGTAGCCACGAGTTTAAAAATAAGGTAGTAAATGCACCTTTAATAAAAACAGGCAAAGGCAAGGTGGTGGTTAATCAGCGGCAAGGAAAGGAGTCGGAAACGGCCTTTACATCCTTGGCTATTTATAATAGATATTCGTTGGTTGAGTGTGCCCCTGTAACAGGAAGAACGCACCAAATTAGGGTACATTTAGCAGGCTTAAATGCGCCTATTGTGGGCGATGAGCTTTATGGAGGAAGACCCTTTTATTTATCGGAGATAAAGAAAAAGTATAATCTAAAAAAGGACTCAGAAGAAAAACCATTAATACATCGGTTTGCTTTGCACGCTTTTCAATTAGAGCTAACAGGAATCGCGGGAAAAGCCTATGCCTTTGAGGCGGAATACCCTAAAGATTTTAGAGTG
>CAZQWZ010000372.1:0-1588 GCA_964596935.1 uncultured Roseivirgaceae bacterium | reverse complement strand
TTAAGCCTTTTTGCTTGCGCATAAAAAAACCGACAATTGTTTTACGACTGTCGGTTTTTAGAAATTCTAATTATTTATTTTCATCTTTCTTCGCATTACCTGCAGCCAAAGCAAATAGCTTTTTAACGGTAAGGCCTTGCACTACTATAGAGAATAGCACCACACAATAGGTCATAACAATAATTAAATCTACCGTTTCTGCTGCGATTTGGCCATTTTTAGCATATTCATAAAGTGATAATGCCAAGGCAACCGAAATTCCACCTCGTAGCCCACTCCAAGTTAAAATACGAATGGTGTATTTGGGGATTGGAGACTTTAATCTGTAAATCGTAACTGGTATGCCAACACCAAATAAACGAGCTGTGAGAACGACTAAAATAGCTATTAGAGCAGCAAAAATGTAGTCCATATTCCAATTTATAACTATAATCTGCATACCTATTAATATAAATAGGATGGCATTCATCGCTTCATCCATTAAGTGCCAAAATTTGTACACATATTCGCCAGCTGCATTTTCAAGCTCTGCGCTTCGGCCTTTGTTACCCACAAATAACCCCATAGTTACCATAGCCAAAGGGCCAGAAACGTGTAGCATTCCTGCAATACTGGCACCAGCCAATACCATAGAAAGAGTTACGAGAACTTCAATTTCTGTGTGTTCATTATCAATAAGCATTAATAACTTAAGCCCAACGTAACCAAAAACGGCTCCTAGTAAAACGCCACCAATAACTTCTTGCCCAAATAATAAACCAATGCTTACGGGCGAAATATGCACTCCTGCACTAGCTGTAGCAATATGGATAATAGTTAAAAATACAACTACACCTATACCATCATTAAAAAGAGATTCTCCAGCAATTTGCGATTCTAAGCTTTTAGAAACAACTGATTTTTTAATCATTGCTAAAACAGCAATTGGGTCAGTGGGGGAAATTAATGCACCAAATAATAAACAATAAATAAAGTCTAAATGAACACCTAATAGAGGCAGTGTAAAGTACATGCCATAGCCTACTATAAAAGTAGAGATGATTACACCAGTAGTTGCCAAAATTAATATGATCCATTTTTCCTCACCAAGCTTTCTTAAATCAAGCTCGAGTGCACCCGCAAACAGTAAAAAACTAAGCATA
The DNA here is from genome assembly GCA_964596935.1 of uncultured Roseivirgaceae bacterium. Classification (GTDB taxonomy): domain Bacteria; phylum Bacteroidota; class Bacteroidia; order Cytophagales; family Cyclobacteriaceae; genus JAKISE01. The sequence continues at coordinate 446 of CAZQWZ010000372.1, read as the reverse complement.
ACTTGGAACAAGACTTTAGAAAAGTCAAATTCAGTCATTAAGTTTTCAGCCATATTGCTTAATGTCCGAAAAATCATTTCTCCAAAAATTATAAATAGCGAAAGGCTTAAGGCCATAATCATTAGGCCAATAGTGGAGGGTAGTTTTAATATCTTAACATTTACCAATAAGAAAAATGCCGCAAGAACAATGAGGATGGTTATAAAATCGAGTACTTCCATATAACTAATAGGTTTGGTTTTTGTCGAAGATAGTTAAAAGAGTGGAAATCACCAATAAATAGCAGGTGCTTAATTCATCATAAATAAACTGATATATATCATGTAAATTTTCACAGCTTTAATCACAGGCTACTAACTAAAACTGTTACTTTTGAATCATAATTTATCTTATGGAAAACAAGCAAAAAATCACAACCAAAGGGAAGGCATTAGCCATTAATTTTG
>CAZQWZ010000371.1:0-1597 GCA_964596935.1 uncultured Roseivirgaceae bacterium | reverse complement strand
ACTTGCCTATGAAAATGATCTTGTTCTTGGTTAAAAGCAGCGCGCACCCAATAAACTTGAGCAGCACTTATCCCTAAAAGAGATATAGTTGCCAACACAATAACCATACGGATGTTTTTACTTTTCACAGTTTAAAAGTAAGTCTATTTTAAACCTTTTTCTAAACGTTAACAATTCGTTAACAAGCTGTTTGGTCGGATTGCTCCAAATTAGCAAGACATATAAAACCAACTCCATGAAAACAATTATTAATCTCATTGCTATTTTAATATCGCTTAATATAAGTGCTCAAAACAGGTTGTCAACTTGTTGGGATAAACAAGTTAAACCACTGCAAGAATCTTTTTTAACATTTTCGTATGTAGAAGAACTTAATAGATTACAACACAGTTTTGAACCATGGCAACAGACTACATATAAAGGAAAGGGGGTGGTTTGGAGTAACAAGGATAACTTTTTAAAGCATGATACTTTAACCAGAGGGAAAAGGGTTTACTTTTCAAAAACAGATTTTTCAAAAGACAACTTATTGTTTTTAGATTATGGAGATAAAGACTTGTACCCCATTACACATGAGTTGTTTTTAGATGAAACAGTGAAAACATTGAGATATAGCCCCATACAGATACTTCACTATTTTAAAGAACATAAAATAGCAGAAAGAAGTGTAGTAGATAATGAATTTGATATGTACCAAACAGCCATAAATCAGACGGCTATAACCTTATTTATTCGTAAAAAAGATGGGCTACTAGGTAAAGTTACCACACTAAATAATGACGAATTATTTGGCGATGTGCTAACCACCTTTACCTATACTGGCTATAAAAAAATGGAAGGGGTGTATTACCCAACAAAGATTCATATAGCCAAAATTAATGGACAAGTAATTGATAAAGTTGAAGTTACCAATGCTACTCTTACATTAATAAAACCAGTTTTATTCGAAACCCCCAAAGGGTATCAGTTTGTAAAAAAAGAGGTAATTAAACCCCAAATTAAAGTAGAAAAATACACCGAAAATATCTATTTTTTAGCATTAGCACATACCAATGATAGAGTTATGATTGTTGAATTTGCTGATTTTCTATTGGTAGCAGAAGCCCCTTTAAATAGTGAAAATGGAGAGTTAATTATTAAAGAAGCAAAAAAAATAGCTCCTAAAAAACCCATTAAATATTTTGTTTTTGGGCACTACCATCCACATTATTTAGGTGGGGTTAGGCCTTTTGTGCATAAGGGAGCAGAAATTATAGCTTCTGATATAACAAAAGATTATGTAACCTATATTATAAATGCACCACATACCCTTAGCCCTGATAGTTTACAACTAGAACCAACTCCTTTAAAAATTAAATTGGTTGAGGATAGCCTACTAATTTCGGATGGAAGTTTTACTATGAACATTTACTTTATTGGTGAAAAATCAGAGCACACCAAAGGATATTTAATCTATTATTTCCCTTCTCTTCATTTATTATTTCAAGATGATTTAGTTTGGATTAAAGAAGAAGGAGAAATTAAAAAAGCAGGAAGAAGGCAGGCAGGTCTTTATAATGCAATTATAGATCTTAAGTTAGAAGTTGAAACCATTGTG
>CAZQWZ010000370.1:0-1612 GCA_964596935.1 uncultured Roseivirgaceae bacterium | reverse complement strand
AGGGGTTGCCTTTTTATTATATCCATTTTCTTAGTTTATTAAGGTTCGCATAATGATGTTGTTTATGTAACTAAGCCCCTCACAACAAAAAGCCCCATATTAGGGGCTTTTTTACATAGATTGCTATTATGCGAGGCTTTACCAGTTTAAAGGATTATAGAGCCTGTCAGTTGGATCAAACGTCTTTTTGTTTGGTTCAATCTTTCAGGTCAACAAGCGATAGTGCGTTAGTTGTTATTTAATCCCATAAAGGATCTTTTGCTATTACGAGTTCACCTGAAGGCGCGACTTTTAAAAATACAGGTTCTCCATCTTCATCAAACTCTATATCATCGTATGTGAATTCTGGTATCCCTGCATTTTTCCTTAATTTATTTAAAAATGTTTCATCATTTTCTGTTGTTTCCCATATTGATACACCTATTTCAAAATTACTGGCTTTGTCAGTTAGCTTTGAGAAGTAACGCATAAAGCTTGTTAACTCTCGTTTTGAATCCGTTAATCCTTTACAAATTGAATTACTTGAAACATCTAGTATTTCGCTTAATTTTGCTATCTGTGATGCTTTCGGTTCTGTGTCATCACTTTCCCACTTAATGTACGTTTGAACGGTCACACCAACCTCTTTGGCTATCGTAGACTGCTTTAACTTTTTACTTAGTCTCGATTGCTTAATAACACTTCCCACACTCATAATTAACCTCATAATTAAATTTTATTATAATTTTAGCACTATAATTATTGACCTTTAATTTAATTATCTTTATATTTACCCATAGTTAAATATTTATTTACTTGACAGGATTTATAATTAATAATGATTTTTTGGCTACTAAATAAAGTTCGGAGTTCTGTTACACCCGAACTTTGTCCGGACATCCGGAGTAATACTTCTATTTTGTTAGTAGCCTTTTAATGCGTTTTATTGATTATTTAGATGTTTCTCAGCATCATTTATCTGGTGGTTTGCCTGTTGTTGCCCAGGAGATAAAAACATCTACTGATCTTGATACAGGTCTTATTCGTGAATTTGTTACAAGAAAGCGTTTTGAAGGTTCTTATTCATCAACTTTAAGTATTAAGTGTGATGGTTTTACAGTATCGGTTTCTGGTAATCCGTCAAAATGGGATCGGCTTGATAACCTTTTTGGTTTTTCAACCTTTGAAGAGTGTATTCAAGTTTACAATTCAATTTTAATGCCTCTTGGTTTACCACCATTTACTAAATGTACTAAATTTGATTGGCTTCAAGGTTCAGATGGTAAAAAGGCATCACTTGTTACTGATGGTGCTATTTTTAGCCGTATTGATATGACTGAAAATAAAACGGTAGGGAAGGGGAATGAGTTACCTTTTTTACGTGCTATTTCATCACAATCTATTGGCAATGGTAAAAAGCCATTTCTTTATCCTAATGGCCATACTGTTGATTGGGGTGGCAAGGCTTCACTCTGGTATCAAAAGCTTTACACCAAATCCGAAGACCTGCGAATTAATTTGAAAAGTCGATTAAAAAAGAACTTACATTTACCATTGGAGGATAAAAACTATTTAGAAAAGCTTATAAAATATTGTGATGAAGAAGGCATTGTACGAGATGAAAAAGAATTTA
>CAZQWZ010000369.1:0-1624 GCA_964596935.1 uncultured Roseivirgaceae bacterium | reverse complement strand
AGGCTTTGAGCCTAATTTGGTTTGGGATGTGCTTAATAACCCACTTGATTAGAGGTCTTGGAATGCTGGGTTAATGGCTAAAGCCAAATTCCATATCTTTTATAACCACAAAGAATGTGAGATTTTCCATTAATGAGCCTAGATCGAATTCAGCGTATTAATACTTATTAGCTTTCTTTTCTCTTTTTTCTGCTTTCTTTTCTTTGGCCGTTTTAGCTGGTGCTGTTTTTGTAGCTTTTTTTGCGTCTTGTCCTTTGCCCATGATGTTGTATTATTAATTATTGCTTTTCAAGTATTAAATTTAGCATCATTCCTCATAACTCACAAATTTAAGTGAAGCCATTATTCCAATTTAAAATAAATAATATACCCTAATGCTTAGCTTCACTCTTTTCTCAGCCCTCCTCATTGGCTTTATTTATGGAAACATTTCCGTAAAAGGACAGTTTTGTATGAACTCAGGATTTTCAAATGTGGTTCGCAAAAAGGATTATACAAAACTCAAAAGTTTTATTGCTGCCATTTTAATTCAAATGATGGTGCTTCCTCTTTTGTTTACATTGTTATACTTAAATGGTTCTACTCATTACTTAGTTGCTAATATCGGTTTGCCTCCTTTGTTTTTAATTGCCAGTGCTTTAGGAGGCTTTATTTTTGGTTTAATGATGTACTATTCTGGCGGCTGTGGTGCAGGTATATTCTTTAAATTAGGAGAAAAGAAAGGCGGTGCCATTTTCGCCATTATTGGGTTTATTATTGGAGTTTATTTAACCGAAAAGGGTATTTTGAGCTTTATAAAAACCTTTACTCAATCGTGGGTGGTCTATAATCAGCAACCTATTTGGCAATATAATTCTCCAATAATTGCTGCAAGTATTGTTGTTCTGCTATCAGGGGTTGCGCTGTTTTTCTTATTTAGAACAACCGATAGCACACCTGGTGGTGCTCAGTGGGGATGGAAGAAAACTGGAGTTGCCGTAGGCACCATTGGCATTATTGGCTGGGTGTCGGCACTGAGTGCTCAAATGACTTATGGCATGAATATAATGGCAGGCACCCTTGATATGGTGGACCTTAATTATACGTGGGCCTTGATGTTTGTAATTGGGATTCCACTAGGAGCTTTTTGGGTTGCTCGCAAAAGCGAACGGAAATTCACTCTCCCAAAAGGGGCCATTATTTCAAAACGGCTACTTGGTGGCTTTAGGGGCATCAGGCAGCATTGCGGCAGGTTGCACGGTTGGCCACGGACTCACTTTTGCACCATTACTTGGGATAGGTAGCCTAGTGGCTGTTCTTTTTATATTTTTAGGGAGCGGGCTAGTAGGGTACTTGACGAGAAATTAAGAAATGGAGAGCTCCACTTTTACGATACTACCACAGGGTTATAGAGAACGAGCTTTATAAAATTTTGAAGCAACAAAACTTAGAAACCTGTCAGCCACTTAGTTATTGGTTATTCAGCATTTTCTAGGACAACAGATTCCCTGAAGGAAAGGCACGTTGGCCTTTCCTTCAGGGAATCTATCTATATTTTAAAACCATACGTTTCCTTTATAGACTGAAGTATAGTTCTTGAAGAATTACTTAGTTAAAGATACATCTATGGTAAAACCAATATCAT
>CAZQWZ010000368.1:0-1632 GCA_964596935.1 uncultured Roseivirgaceae bacterium | reverse complement strand
TTAGCCAATGCGGTAAGCATTATAGTGTATGAAGGTTTAAGGCAGTTAAAGTAGCTTGATGTAATATTCTAAGGCCCTGCCTTTATAAACAGTTTCTTTTTGAAATATAAACCCATTTGATAATACCACTTTAATCGACCTCGTATTATCAGGCTGCAACCAACCAAATTTTATTTCTTTATGCTAATGGTAGAAATGCCTACATTACCACAGACCAAGAGCGTAATTTAATAATAGATTATAAATTGGAAGAGTTAGAAAATCTCCTTGATCCACAAAAATTATTTAGAGCCAACCGCACCTATATCCTTAACATAAATGCAATTACAGACGTATTGATTTTTTCTAATAGCAGGCTAAAAATTATCCCCCAAATAGAAGTTGATAAAGAGGTAATTGTAAGCCGAGAAAAAGTGAGCGCGTTTTAAACAGTGGTTTGATGGTGAATGAGTTTTGCTAAAACGCCTCATAAAGTGTAGCCCTTATTAGTTTTGTGCATGTTTTAAAAGTGTTCGGTATCAGAAATATTCACAAATACGATCATCCCAACTCCACATATATATAGCCCCCCTCTATCCTAAAGGAGAAGAAAAAAACAATATGCTTTTATTACGTGATTATGACCATGTGATCTGAGCTCCATATAAAATCAGATTTAACAATCTATTAGGTTTTTATTTAAGGCTATATTCTACTACTTTAGGCATCGTAAATAATTAACTATTTGTGATATAAATAATCATTACAGCATGGAGATTTTAGGAATAGATATAGGTGGTTCGGGCATTAAAGGAGCCATTGTTAATAGCGAAACTGGAGAACTGGTTTCCAAACGCCATCGTATTCCAACACCTGAATCTGCTACTCCCGAATCTATAGCAAAAATTATCCGAGAGCTAGTAAACCATTTTAACTGGAAATTAGCAGTGGGTTGTACTTTTCCTTCCATTGTACGCGAAGGAAAATGTTATTCGGCAAGCAACATTAGCAAAGAATGGATTGGAATTCAAATTGATAAACTATTTAGTAAACATTGTGGAGGCCTACCCTTTTATATTGCCAATGATGCAGATTTAGCAGGCTTTGCTGAAATAACATTAGGTGCAGGAAAAGGAAAAAAAGGCACTGTGATTATGATAACTATTGGCACAGGAATTGGCTCTGGCGTTTATTATAATGGAGAGCTAATTCCTAATGTTGAATTGGGGCAGTTGCTTTATGCCGATGGAAAACCTATAGAACACTTTGCAGCCGATTCGGCACGAAAAAGAGAAGATTTAAAATTGAGTAAGTGGGCTAAACGGTTAGATTTTTTTCTTAACCATGCCAAATTAATTCTTTCACCTGATTACTTTATTCTTGGAGGTGGCATAAGCAAAAAATTTGATAAATTTAAAGATGAGTTAACAGTTGATGTGCCTATTGAAGTTGCTCACTTTAAAAATAATGCGGGCATTATAGGTGCCGCTATGTTTGCACATCAAAATGTTAGATAATTAAGATTGAAATTTTAACAAAATAGTTGCGGCTAAACATAAATTAACACCGCTACCCACCGAAGAGCTCTGTTAAAAATAGCCTCGAAAGGAATCGAACCTTTATCTAAAGTTTAGCCCCGATTAGTAGCCTCAC
>CAZQWZ010000367.1:0-1658 GCA_964596935.1 uncultured Roseivirgaceae bacterium | reverse complement strand
CAGTTTGAAATTTGCTCATAAAACCGTGAATAACCCCGACACTGCTAACAAATTCATCAAAAGCATTTGAGTTATGCCGACACATCGAAATACCCCAGTCCTTTAATGAAGCAGGAAGAAGATGATTGTTGATAGCATAATCAACCTTAGCCAGCACCGTATTTTCATTAACGCTTTGAAGCTCTGATACGACCTTTGTAAATTCTCCCAAGGGAACAAATTCAGAAAGATCAGGTTGTACTGAATTTTTTGCTGTCAGTATGTTTTGAATAGCGGTGGCAATATCAGTCAATGTTGCTTCACCACCCAGATCAAGCATTTTTTTAAGTTCAGTTAAATCTGGACTTACCGTTTCTGGATTTTGGTCATCTTTCATCGTACCCTCTGCTTTGGCTAATGCCGTCATTTCTAAAGCGGGATTATTGGTTAAGGCCGCGCGTAAAATACGAACAATATTACCGTCCGTGGTGTGATTCATAACCGGAGAAATATATTTATATTCCTTATTAGTTAGGAATGCTTTTGCCTTTTCAGTCCATTCAACCAGTCCCCAAATACCATCTTTACGCGTTTGTAAGCCTTTTATCCATCCTGCGGCAGGGGCTGGATGTCCATTTTTATTAGATAAGTCGGTTTGATGCTCATAATCTACAGGAAGCAGATTTTTACCTGCATATTGTTTGGTTGCTTCAATAACCGTATCAGCATCAACCAATTGCCAAGGGCCACGTCCATCACGCGCCTGAAACTGACCAATAGGAAGTAGGTGAACCCATTGCATATTGGGTTTATCGCTGACATCGGTTTTCAATGCCAGCGTTAAGGAAGTTACATTCATAAAATTGTTAAAATAGTTTAATAAAACTTGATATTAAAAATATCGCATTTAATAAAAAGAAAATATTAAAATGATTTAAAAAAAGATTTATTTAGGCTTGTCTTCTGGAAACTCAACGTGCATTCCATTTTCAAGTTTTTCAAACCAGTAATCATTTATAATGATGGCAGCATCCTTAATCGTCATTTCAATTTCTCTGATGGTTCTCTCCAGATTTTCCATACTTATTACATGGCTTGGTAAAGGGTCTTGTGCTAGTGTTGCTGCATCACCAATTAACCCAACCATACCTTCCGCGCGTGATAAGGTGGAAAGTACATCATCAATGAAGCTTTTATCTGGAAAGCGTTGTGCAAGCAAGTCATTATTTGCTTTTTCTGTTCTATATTCATCATCCATTTGTCTTTCTCATTTATATTTAAACTGTTCTAAAATTAGCGATTTAAGCCCCATTTTTTATTTTGCTTTACTTGGATTTAATTAAAAAAAGTTAAACGCGTAGCAAGAACGTTAAACGGGTTTTAAACGCATTCTATGTATCAAGCAAACGCCTGTCGTTTTGATTAAGCAAATTCACCACGCCTTGAGAGGTCATAATCACTCATCTGAGAGGTGCCATCATCTTCACCGCCATTAAGCCCTGCATAAGCAGGAAATCGGATAAGACTAAAAGCTTTTCTTCCACATTCAGCGGGGTAGCGTTTTATGAAATAACCAATTTCACTTTTAGCGCCATATGTTGAATTGATTTTTAACTTTGTTCCTGGTTTGATTTTTGAAGGTCTCATAAACTATCTCCATTTTTTAATAATATTTTTAA
>CAZQWZ010000366.1:0-1665 GCA_964596935.1 uncultured Roseivirgaceae bacterium | reverse complement strand
GTAAACTAAACTGCTTTTTTACAATGCCCGAAGAGCTTCCCCCAACATATAAATAATCATTAATGGTATCGTTATATAAAACATTTCCATTACTCCCAGGCTCAAATATAGTACCTGCCTGTTGCCAGTTTTGGGCAAAAACGCCTTGGCTCAATAAGCAAATAATAAGATATGTTATTAGTTTTTTCATTTTGTGTTTTAAAGTTGCTTTCAAAACTAGTTTTTTTTTCTGTGCTTCGCTAAATTCAATTATCGGAAACTCCGATAATTCTTACTCTATCATTATTTTTTTACTCAATCGTTCTGTTTTATTAAATATTTCAATAAGGTAAAGTCCTGTTTCAAAAATCGAAACATCAATTTCAGTTTTTACTTCTGTAATGTTTCCGCGTTTTATTTCTTTGCCGTTTAGGTCCAATAATTTATACTCGAACTCACCTGCATTTTTTAGTTTTTCTACTAGTAGTAAATCACTTACTGGATTAGGGTAAATGTTAAGCTTTAGATTCAACAAAGTATTTTCATTAAACCCCAAGTTATAATTTACTTTTTTAACAATGGCTGGTGGTGCGCAGCTGTCTTCCATACTAGAGTTGCCTATCCATTTGGCTAACGCATAAATAGAATCATTGCCAACAGTGGTAAAATTACTAGAAACATACAAAGTGTCGTGATAAAATTCTAAACCGGCAATATTGTTGTTAAACGCATCGTTAGAAAGGTTGCACCATCGCACACCATCCCATTTAGCAATGTTATATGCAGGTACATTGCCTACACTGTAAAAACCACCAGCCACAAAAAGTTCGTTGTTGTAGGTGCACATTGTACGAACAATATAATCTTGAACACCACTACCCAAGTTATAAAAAAACTCTCCATCGTATTTTACAATGCTGTTGGCAAGGTCGCCATTGTATTCCTGAAAATAACCTGCTAAGTATAATTCATTTCCCATTTTAGCCATAGCCTTAATGTAACCAACTGCTCCAGATTGTTGCCAACCATCAACTCTTTCCCATTTATCGCCATCATAAACCTGAAAATTTCTTGAGGTTTCGTCCACTGGTTTTTCATTGGTTTCGGTATAAAAATTACCTCCTGCATAGAGCTTATCATTAAAGGTGTTTAATGAAAAAACATAAGAAAAACCATCTTCCAAAACCCCCCCCCCAGCGGTAAAAAATCAGTTCCATCATAAGCTACTACGCCATTGGAGCGAACACCTCCGAAAGATCCAAATCCGCCGCCAATAATTAATTTTCCGCGATATTCAGTCATACTGTAAATAACTTCATTTCCTTTTACAGTATTAACGGCTTCTATTTTATTGTTTCGCAATCTCACTAAACTATAAGAAACCACTCCTCCAGAGTCCAGAAAATAGCCGGCAGTACTATCAAAATATGAAACTCCACCAAACCTTTGGAAGTGGCCAGCAATGTACAAGTCGCCCATATAAGGGTGAATTGCATAAACCTTGTTGCCTCTTATAGAATCTAAAATTTCTTCTTTTCCATTTTTTATTCTCGTTAAACTAAAGTTTTCGCCCCCAATATACAGCCAGTCATTAATGGTGTCGTTAAACAAAGTGCTTCCAAAGCTACCGAGCTCAAATATAGTACCTGCCTGTTGCCAGTTTTGGGCAAAAACGCCTTGGCTCAA
>CAZQWZ010000365.1:0-1675 GCA_964596935.1 uncultured Roseivirgaceae bacterium | reverse complement strand
AACTTTTAGTTTTTGGAAATGCTAAAAGAAAAAAAGCCAATGGGGCAAACATTGCCAACATAGGAAAGGCTATAGATCTTGCTAAGAATAAAAATGAGTAAAGAGTAAAAACAACGATCATAAGAGCATTTTGGATAATTGCCAATATTGGCATGACTAATAGTAATGGGAGCGCAAACCAAGTAATTATAAATTTAATCCAAGGGACACCTTTTTTAAATAATAAAGTGGCTATTTTAGCCATAACCTGTTTTAGTAATATAGGAATTCCGAGAAGGAATGTACTTAAAAAAGCTTCAAGATTAATACCTAACAATGGGGGACCTATTCCATCGGGCATTAATGAACCAGCAACTCCTCTTTCTAAAATCATAAAAAAATCAGCAATTAATTGAACAAAGAGAAGACTAAAATTAACCAAAAATGCCAACCCAATTAATATTGGCATTGTTTTTTTATCAACAATACCAGTTTGGATGTCAAGAATATACAAAAAAGCGGCAAAAACAAAAGCAAATAGAAGAAACATATTGACTATTCCCAACATCCAGGTATAACCGATTTCCATTATAACATAAAAATTAGAGTCAGGACCAAAATAAAGACCCCAATCACTCACAGAATAAAGCACACCGCTTGAAGCGGCTAAAAGAACAGTAGAGATTACAAGAATAATATATACATCAGTAAAGGTTTGCATAAGCTCATTTAATGCGGGTTGTGCCTTTATTGCATCTGGTGCAGCTAGTGCATTAGTGATTGAAGGAGCTATTAAAAACAGACCACCTACAATTATTAATAGAAATAAGGATAATAAGATAATTTTTTTTAAATCGATTTTCATATTATATAATTATAAATCTAATTTTTATTGCCACCATGCATCGCTAAGGTCATCCTCTGGATAAAAATTTAATATTTTTATCAAATCTCGATAATTACCGGCTTTTTTACCTTCAAGACACCCTCCATCTTCATCTCTTTTAAAACAGAGATAAGGCCGAAAGGCAATATCGTTTTTTATTAGTGGTTTTAACCTAGAACAAGTATCATCCCCGCTAATAGTAATAGTAGTAAAACTTTTATATCCAAATTTGGGTTTGGGAATTTTTAAAAGATCATCAAAAATACCTATCCTTCCTCCTATTACTGGAAGAGGAACATAAAAAAATGTTTTTCTCATTTCATAATCTGCGGAACACCTGTTATAAACCTCTACAAATTTTTTAATCCTCTCTTGTATTTCTGGAGCAATATCAGCATCAACAGCTCTAATCCCAGGATCACCCAATTTAGTTAATTCTGGATTTATTGTATAAAATATGAGATAAGATCCTAATAATAAGACAAAGCCTATCAGGGCTCTATTAATCTTTTTTTTAGCTTCTCCCATCTTGTTAGCATCGCCTACAGAAGTCATATATAATAATCCCGCCCAAATAAAAGCGACAAAAACAGCTAATCCTCCCAAAACTATTAACCATTCATAAAAATATTGAATAATAATAGGAATATCAATATTTTCTCTGAAATAATGATGATCACCAACTTCATCAGTAATCACTGTTCCCATTGGTGATGCGGGCCATCCTACATTTGCTCTTGTTCTTGCTTCAATGGTTGTTATTGGTATTACTACTAATAACAACAGCAAAGATAATAAAAATATTTTTTT
>CAZQWZ010000364.1:255-1689 GCA_964596935.1 uncultured Roseivirgaceae bacterium | reverse complement strand
TGCCAAAAATGGTAATTATTTAGCAATTTTAATATTGCATACGTTCTTATAAATATTATTGTTAAGGAGGATTTGATTACTCTGCTTTTGGCATGTTGCTACCTAACCGCCACCAAAACACTAGTGATTACAGGTATGGTTTCCAAGGGCAGGAAATGGACGATGAGATAAAAGGTGAGGGGAATAGTTTAGATTTTACATTTCGTATGTATGGAAGTAGAGAAGGCAGATTTTTAAGCTTAGACCCATTATCTGTACAATATCCACATAACTCTCCTTACGCTTTTGCAGAGAACAGAGTTATTGATGGAATAGAATTGGAAGGTCTTGAATATGTAGACCCTGATAAAGCAAGGGTTAAAGCAAGCCTTGGTATAATAGCTATCAATCAAGAAAATATTTCTGCTGCTACTAGAGATGCTATATTACATCCTGTTTATTCTACGTACGATGGTAGATATCTTGGAGTTAAAGCAGACTTTAAACTATCTCCTTTTGAAATAAATTATACTGACATAGATAATAATATTTCATTTACTGATTGGCTTTTTGATTCTAATTCAATTAGAAAATCTATTGCATCACAAAAAGGTATAACTATAGAAAATCCAAGGAATGCTAATGGCTATTTTGATGGTAGATATAAAACAAGAACTATTGGTATAACTAATACTCCATCACCGAAAGCTGGATTGGCTGCACTTATTGTTGAATCAATAAATTTTGGTGCTTGGTTATACAAAAACCATGATGAAAAACTAATTAACGAGCATCACGATATAATGATAGAAAAAGTACTCCCTGCAATAATAATAGCTCTTAACATGAAAGATGCTGGTGGTAACGATTACATACCTGATATATTTAGAGGTAAAGATGGATATTACGTAGCTTTAATTGCCAATGTGGTTCTAACAGGAGAAACAGGAATTAGAGTTGGTGAAAGTGACTATCCTCAAGAACCATATAATAATGAGTTAATTAATATTGGTTTAAAAATATTTAATGAGTTGACATTAAAAGGTATAGAGTTGAATAATAGAAAAAAAGATATAGAAGCTAATGGAGCCCAAAAACCAGTTTATGAGCAAAAAAGAGATAATACACGAGTTAAAGCAAAAAAGAATAAATCTTAATAAATATTTCTTGCTGTCTTTAGTTATCATTGTGTTTGTTTCATCTTGTGTCGAAGAAAAACAATCATTATATAGTAAATTAAAAGGTCAATGGGCAATAAACGAACTAAAATATGATGGATTAAGCTATAAAGAACAATTATACAGTAATGTTTTGATATTCAGAGATAATGGCGTTATCTCTATTCCTAGGTCAGCTCACTTTGAAAAAGACAGAAAAGCAACTTGGGAATTAATTAATGAAAATAATAGGACAATGTTAGTTTTAAAAACTTTCAATAAAGTTTTTAAAGACACC
>CAZQWZ010000364.1:0-242 GCA_964596935.1 uncultured Roseivirgaceae bacterium | reverse complement strand
AATAAAGAAAAACAACTAATAGAATTGATTTTAAAATCAGATACTATATCAATAAATTCGTATAAACTTTTACAAAATTATAATCGTTGGTAGTATTGGTATTGAGTCAGGTTAGTTGATATCAAAACCAATTTGTTTTTCCAAAGAAAAGAAATATCTTGAAGCACATTTACAGCTCTATTTTTGGGACTGAAAAACACTAAAAAAACAGCATAAAAAGTTCTTTAAAAAAGAGATGAAAA
>CAZQWZ010000363.1:0-1692 GCA_964596935.1 uncultured Roseivirgaceae bacterium | reverse complement strand
GCAACCTAAAAAGATAATTATTGTGCCTAAAAAGATTGTGAATGTAGTGGTGTAAGCAAATAATTTAGGTTTGAGTATATCTTGTTTTTAAAATTGATAATATGGATACGCTCATTAATAGAATGAGTTCAACCTTTGGTTATTTTCTCCTCTTTCCTCCTTTGCTTCCTCTTTTATGTTGAGGCTTTGTGTACTTAGATGCTATTTCATTTTTGTACGAACCTCCTTGATTCGATTGCTTATTCTTTTCTTTCTTTTCATGAAACGAAGCTCCAACTGAGTCATTTTTAGCTAATTTGTGATTTCCATACTTTTCTTTTTTCTGAGGCTTCTCATCATCCGTTAAAATTGAAGAAACATCAACCTCCTCAGGAAAATCTAATAATGGTATTTTATAATCCATCAATGTTTCAATCGCTTCCTTTCTAACTTCTTCCTTTGGAGTATAAAATAATAAGGATTTACCTTGTTGATCTGCTCTTCCAGTTCTCCCTATCCTATGCATATAGTTTTCAGGAAATTGGGGCACATCAAAGTTTATTACGTGGGTAATTCCACTAAAATCTAATCCACGAGCAATCACATCAGTAGCAACAAGAATACGGGTTGCGCCTTCGTCAAATTCTTGGATCGATCGTATCCTATAATTTTGAGATTTATTGGAATGAATAATGGCTACTTTAGTTCCAAATGCTTCTTCGAGCAACTCGAAAATCACATCTGCACTTTTTTTGTTAGATACAAATACCAATACTTTCTGGTGTTCAATTTTATCATAAAGCAGATGAACCAATAAATTTGCTTTGGTATTAAAATTTACTATTGGGTAAGCCTGTTGTTTAATATTGTCTAATGGTGTACCGCTTACGGCAATTGAAACGGTTGCTGGAGCATTAAAATAATCTTGGATTAAAGATGCAACCTCCTCAGTCATAGTGGCTGAAAACATAATATTCTGTCTTCGTTCGGGTAGCAGCTCAAAAATATTTTTTAGCTGAAACCTAAACCCGAAATCTAACATTACATCTACCTCATCAATTATAAGTTTACCAACTGCTTTTAATTGCAAAGCTCTGCTTAAAACTAAATCATATAATCTACCAGGAGTAGCTACAATAATATCAGCGCCTTGCATCACTTCTTGTGCCTGTGTTTTAATATTGGTTCCTCCATAAACACCGAGTGTTCTCACACTCATATATTTAGTTAGCATATTGGCTTGCTCAACAACCTGCAACACCAATTCTCTTGTGGGTACTAAAATTAAAACTCGCGGATTAGCCTGTTTAGAAAACTTTAAATCCTTTAAAATTGGCAGCAGATAAGCAAATGTTTTACCTGTGCCTGTTTGTGCTATACCCACCAAGTCTCTACCCGAAAGTATTACAGGGTATGATTCCGATTGAATTGGTGTTGGCTTAATAATAGCCAAATCATCAAGTGCATTTCGTAATTGTTTAGAAATATTTAAAGAATCGAAAGAAATCATACATTATTATTTTGGCAAAAATAGCGGTAATAATTATTAATTCTTTAATACTAAGGTTTCTGATCTCAGAAAACAAATTTACCTTTCACTACTAATATGCAATTGATAGCTAAACAACTTAAAGCCTAATTATCTCATCTAACAGGTGTTTTTATTAATAATGTAGTAGATAAATGGCATCATAATTGATTAATAATTTATCT
>CAZQWZ010000362.1:0-1701 GCA_964596935.1 uncultured Roseivirgaceae bacterium | reverse complement strand
TATTTACTGACACTCCGTACTGAGCAGCAACAACAGAATAAGGTAAGTTACTATTCTCAAGTTTCGCACTAAACTAATTTCACGTAACGTGCTGATGTTTAAAGTTATGGGTATTTGTTAAAAACCCAAAATCTTCAATATTTGTTATTATTTTATAGGTAATCGACTCAATATCAATAGAGTCTATCATTTTTTCCAAAAGGTCTACTATAAAACTCACTACTGCTAATATCCTGATATTTAACTTGTTTTCGATATAATCTTGTTTTAAATCTTTAAATAAACCACCTATGGTTTCATAGGCCTCCATCCTGTATCGAATACTTGTAAGTAAATATTGAGCGATCGCAATTGTTATCTGAGCAATTTGAACATCAAAATTGGTAGATTGACATTTGCCAAGACCAAAGAGTTGCTTGGCTTCTTTAAAAAACACCTCAATTGACCATCGTATGCTATATACCTCAATAGCCTTTACGAATTTTAGTGTTGTATCAGTTGTTATTAACGTGTGCCATTTGCCATTTTTACCACGTTTTGAAATAAAAACGGCAACTTTAAGTCCATCAATTTCAGTGATGTAATGATGATAGTAATAATTGAATTTACGACAGCGTTTTGGTTTTGTGTCCTGTTTTTTGAGTTGGGATATAGTTTTTATTTTTGACTTTACTTCTACTTTACTATTGTACTTGTACATCCCAATAATATGAGTTGAATTGCAAATATTTCGTAGCTTTTTAAGTAATCCTACACTTGTAAACCAAGTGTCTATTAAAATATAGTCTACAGGTATTTTGCGTTTTACAACCCTTGAAAACATTTGAACCAATAGGTCTGTTTTCTTTTTATTAAGTTCGTTATATCTCTTGAATGCAACTGTTTTACTGCATCTCAAAGTCTTTTTTTGAGCCTTGCGTTGCTTTTGAGTTAACCCATATTTTAATTTTGAAGTTTTACTTTCACGGTGTAAACTAAAATCAATGGGAATAAACACACTTCCATTCCAATATCCAGCTACCAATAGTTTAAATCCCAAGTAGTAGGTTTTTGAGACATGATTATAAATCTTTGAAATACCCTCAATGGTTTTTCCTGTTTTTGAAAGGTCAGTGTCATCAAAAATTAAGCATTTAGTAGTATCTGTAGATGGTGTGAAGAGCTTGTCTTTTAATAAATATTGCTTTACAAATTGAGCTAAAAATAATCTCCAATTAATTTTCTGATTGGCCAAAACCCGATAATAAGAATCCTTTCCGCATTGGTCTTGCCCTAACTCCTTAACTTTGTTGCTCGTCAACTCATAAATAGATCGGATATTAATAAGCGGTAAAATTAAAAGGGTAGCAATTAATTGATCAAATGAATAACCCGACTTTTTACACCAACTAAACTTATTCTTAATTTTATTGAACCCTAAAATATTTAAATGGGCTTGTAAATATTCTGAACTAAACCAAACCTTATTAAATTTCCCTTTTATTTCTTGAATATTTTTAATATCTTCGTATTGTAGCATGTTTTGTACTTTGTGTTTTGCAACCTAAAGATACAGTAAAACCAAGGGATAACCTTGGTTTTCATGCTATTTATTTCCTGTTTAGTCCACATAAATAAAGGGTGCGAAACTTGAGTAACTATTAAATAATGTTCATAATCCTGTGAGAATTCACTTTTCGCCTATAATTACTCATAGCATTC
>CAZQWZ010000361.1:0-1705 GCA_964596935.1 uncultured Roseivirgaceae bacterium | reverse complement strand
AAAATGCAGATTCTGCCTTATACTATTACAATAAATCCCTTGCTTATAAAAAGGCTCTTCATGATGAAAGAAGTCAAATTATATCATACCTTAATTTAGGCAAAGGGAATTTGGATCAAGGAAATTATGAAACTGCTCTAGAGTATTTAAATCAAGGTGCAACGCTTGCATTGGAGTTTGAAGATGATGTAAACTACCTTAATATAATTACCAATATTATAAAATGTAAAATTAATTTAGGTCAAACTAAAGAAGCGGATAGCTTATTTGCCATTTATAATATACTAACTGATTCTATCTTTAATCAAGAAAATGCGAAGGAGCTTAAAAAGTTGGAGGTACTTTATGAAACCCAAAAAATCGGGAATGACCTAGCCGCTCAAATAAAACAAACAGAAGAGAAAGCTCGGTTAAGTAATTTATTTTTAATTATCGCCATTGGCGTATTTCTACTTCTTGTTATCACTGTACTATTTTTTATGCAACGGCAGCGGTTTCAGCAAAAGCTTAAATTGCAAGAGCTCGATAGCCTAAAGCATGAAAAAGAAATTGTAGGTCTTAATTCGATGCTAAAAGGGCAGGAGGATGAACGCAACAGAATTGCCGAAGATTTGCACGATAGTTTAGGTGCTAGGTTGGCATCTGCAAGGTTATTTATATTAGGTTCCGAAAATGCCAATTTTAAACTAGCAGAGATGCTTGATGCAGCCATTATAGAAACGCGCGAAATTTCTCATAACCTTTCTACTAATACGCTTACTAAATTTGGGTTAGAATATGCCATTAATGAATTGGTTGATAACGTAAATGCAAGCGGTAAAATTAAAGGGGACTTTATATCTACTAATTTATCAGAACGACTTCGTAAGAAAATCGAAAAATCTATTTATTATATTGTTTCGGAGCTGGTTAATAATACTATTAAACATGCGGATGCATTAACATTTTCTATTCAAATCACAAATTTTAATGGTAGAATAGATTTATTATATGAGGATAATGGCAAGGGATTTGAAATTGAAGCTTCGGATGGAAGTGGATTGGGAATGAGTAACTTAAAATCTAGGATTGAATCGATTAATGGCTCACTAAACATAGATTCTTGGTTAGGCAAAGGAATGCAAGTGGTGGCTGTTATACCTGTAGAAAAAAGCATTATTAATAACTAGTGTTATTTCTACCATAATGGTTTTAAGGGCTAATTTCTTACAATAACAGCATTTTGTATTATCTGATAAACGCATATTGCGATTTGCTAAAAACTCAAAGAAAGTCATTTCGTAGTGCAACGGAGAAATCTTTGCCATTTATAGTTACTGGCTACATGGTTAAGATTCTTTCGGAATGACTGTAAGGGTGGTTTAATGAATGGAATGCTAAGCACATATAGCTGTATTAATTAGAGCTTAACCGTTCTTATTAAAATAGCAAAAAATATAAAAATAATTTATTTTACAGTGTTTAAAGCTACAAGAGATAAATTAACCCCTCTGTGAAACTTCGTGATGCCTTTGTGTAACTTTGTGAAACAGCTATTACACAGAGTTACACAAAGAAAACTCAGAGAATTCACAAAGAAAAAGTGTTTGCCTAAATACTGTTATAACTTAGCCGTTAATTGCAATTATTGATTTTTGTTGAAAGAGTATTCGTTATTAAAATTTTCACTGTTTGAGTGTTAAAAGAAGTGATTTCCTCTCATTAA
>CAZQWZ010000360.1:0-1715 GCA_964596935.1 uncultured Roseivirgaceae bacterium | reverse complement strand
CGAAGAAAATAAATATTGTGGGTGCAGGGTTAGTTGGTTCGTTACTAGCTATTTACCTCAAAAAACAAGGTCATCAAGTAACTGTTTTTGAACGCAGACAAGATTTAAGAAAGGTTGACATTTCAGCTGGAAAATCCATCAACTTAGCACTAAGTGATAGGGGTTGGAAACCCTTAAAGGAAGTTGGATTAGAAGAAGATTTACTGAAAATGATTATCCCTATGAAAGGGAGATTAATGCACAGCACGGAGGGTGAACTTACCTTTCAATCCTATGGTAAAGAAGGGCAAGCCATTAATTCCATATCAAGGGGAGGCCTCAATGCATTATTAATAAATAAAGCAGAGGAGTTGGGAGTGGTGTTTAAATTTGAGCATAAATGTGTGCATGTAAATTTAGATAAAACCACAATTAAACTGAGTTGTGGAGGAGAGTATTTTGTTGAGCAATCTGATTTGATATTTGGCACCGATGGAGCTTTTTCAGCTGTAAGAGCAGCTATGCAAAAAACAGATCGGTTTACCTATTCGCAAAGCTATATACCACATGGGTATAAAGAGCTTGTAATTCCTGCTACTTCTACAGGAGATTTTGCAATAGAAAAAAATGCCTTACATATTTGGCCTAGAGGAGAGTACATGCTTATAGCATTGCCTAACCTAGATGCAAGCTTTACAGTTACTTTGTTTTTGCCTTTTGAAGGAAACGGATATGCATTTAATAACCTCGAGACAGACTTAGAAATTACTCAATTTTTTAAAGATGTTTTTCCTGATGCCTTAAAGCATATGCCAACGCTAATAGAGGATTTTAATTCGAATCCTGCATCTTCTTTAGTTACCGTTAAAAGTTTTCCTTGGGTTAGAAATAATACAATGGTACTAGGCGATGCGGCACATGCGGTAGTTCCGTTTTATGGACAAGGGATGAATTGTGGGTTCGAAGATTGCTACGAGCTTAATAAATTTATTGAAAATTATGGCGATGATTGGGCAACAACCTTAAAACTGTTTGGCACTTCAAGGCCCGAAAATACCAATGCTATTGCTGATTTGGCTCTCGATAACTTTATCGAAATGAGAGACAGAGTGTCGGATGACTCATTTTTGCTTCGTAAAAAAGTTGAAAGCCGAATTAATGAATTATACCCTAAGCGGTGGATTCCTCAGTATTCGATGGTAACATTTAATGATACCATTAGCTACTCTTATGCCAAGCGTGTTGGTAAGCTTCAAAAAAAGATAATGGATGAGGTTATGAGCACTCCAGATATTGAATCAACATGGCAAAATCTAGATTTTGGTATAATTGTAAATAATTTGGAGAAGTTGATGAAAGGATAACCTTAGGGCTTGTTACAGAATAAAGTGTACAAAATTGGCGAAGTTATTTTGTTCGCTAATAAGGCAAAAAGCACACACATAGCACCGCTATGGGGAGTATTTTTAACGCAATTAGCGGACAAAAGAAATAAAACAAAATGTATAGGTTATTCTGTAACAAGCCCTTACATTGTCATTCCTGCGAAGGCAGGAATCTGTTTATAATTAGCAGGTTCCTGCTTCCGCAGGAATGGCTTTTTTATTACTTACCTAAGTAGTTAGGTTTTCTCTTTTCTATAAAAGCTTGCATGCCTTCTTTTTGATCTTCAGATGAAAAGGTGAGGTAGAAATTTTTGCGCTCAAAATGCAGACCTTCATCTAAATGGGTCTCAA
>CAZQWZ010000359.1:0-1721 GCA_964596935.1 uncultured Roseivirgaceae bacterium | reverse complement strand
ATAGTTCTCCTGCCCTCATTATATCTTGAGTTAGGCCTATTCGCTTATCCGAATTTAAGTAAGATTTTTCGTAAGAAACCAACATGAGCACCATGCCGTTTTTCTCATTAATTAATTGCCCACTGTAAAACCGTTGGTTCATTACTACCCTTAAAAGACTGTCAAGGTCTTTTTGACTCGTAGGCATTTCTTTAAATATCTTATCTAGATCAAATTTTTTCTCTTTTTTATTGCTAATTAAGCGTGGTAAATTTGGCAATGAAAGCACTTGTGTAACTCCTCCTAAACCTTCAATTTCATCGGTAAGGTACTTTAGCCTATTAAAATTAGTAGGGGTAAAAAGAGCACTGTCCTTAATACCAATGGCGAGTATGCTTCCATCTTCGCCAAACAGCTTTTTAAACTCCATAAAGGCTTGCATATCTGGGTCGCTATCGGGCACCACTTTAGCAAAATTATAATTCAATTCTGCTTTTCGGGCGTTGTAGCCCATAAACACGGTAACCGCCACTAATAGTAAAATTAGAGGCAGTCTATTCTTTAAAATAAAATTTGCAAGGTTGCTCCACATAACGTAAAAATAAGAGCACAAATGTAATTGATTTTAATGGAATGAGGACATTGTACTTTTAGAAGTTTTTAAGAATTTATGCTTTATAATAAGCTACTAATGAAACATATAGCTTTTTTTTATTGTAATAAATTATAATTTTAGAAACATGGGTTTTCTAAACTATAAACTTCTATTAAATTTTAACTGATAAGTATTGAAAATTATAACCTTTGACATCTATGTTTCAAAAAGTTTTAAACCTTGAAAGTTTATTGTGTAAGGGTATTTTTTTAGTAATTATTATATTGGTTATTAATTTATTACTCACGCCTGAAAAATTGTTTGCGCAGGGGCACTTAATAGATAGTTTAAGTATTAGAAATAAAATTGATAGTGCTTTTTATTAAACCAAATAGGCTTTCGACTTGCGAATAAAATGGCTCTAGTGTTAAGTCAAGTGTACTGTGTCGTATAAGTTGCCGATATTTTTGAGCTAGACAATGCAAAAAATATACCCCTAGCCATAGCTACGGAAGTATTTTTTAAAGAAGTATAGGGCAGCTTGGTTCGGCTAAAGTATGCTTGACTTGACACTAGTGGTAAAAGACAATGGCCAAGAAACGGATATTGACTTTGATAAGTCAAATTCATTTGGTTGGAAAATGGTGAATAATATTAGCGAGAAGTTGGGAGGCACTCTAATAGTTGATAACTCAGATGGCTTATCTGTGAAAATATTATTTAGTAAGGATCTAATTGATTTAAAGTAACAAACTATAGCTTTTAAGGAAGCCCTTCGTTTACAAATTCTAATAGCTTATTTGTTTGTTGCTCGCCCAAACGTTGGCCAATTTGCGAAGCAATAAAAACAGCTAATATTAATAGTAGAGCTGCCAAGGCATACCAAAGCATTTGGGGGGGTTGATCTAGCATCATTTGAGAAGTACCATATACTAAAAAGCCTAAGAACATAAGCCCAAAGCCTACGTACGAAAACACAAACAAAGCCCAAACAGATGGGCTAGGGCTAATATAGCCTTTTACTAATGTAGGTTCTTTATGATCGCTATAGTCATCATCTTTCAAGTAGTTTTCAACTACATCTAACGTTAGCTCAGGCGACCAAAAACTAGTTTTATTAGACTGGCATTTTATAAAAATATGCGAG
>CAZQWZ010000358.1:0-1728 GCA_964596935.1 uncultured Roseivirgaceae bacterium | reverse complement strand
GCTTAATGTGTACCCGACTAAATTTAAATAGAACATATATCGGCAATATGAAGGACGTAATTAATACGATAAAAAATGACCCGAAAAGATGACCAATGGTTCTCAAATAAAATATCACAGAGTATTGCAGCGATATCTTTATATTGTTTTCTTTAAAGACTGAAACCCACAAATAAAAGTCTTTGTCCGATTTCAGAGCACATTCAAATATTCTTTTTTTTTCTAAAGCAATACTCTTCATTCTTCCAAAATGATCAATATAAAAATAAAGAAAAACTTCATTAATATAATCAGATAAGAAGCTAATGCTTGCAGAAAATTTATTTATAGCTATAAGGTCATCTTTACTAAAGGTTACTACCTTCTCTTTATTTTTCAAAAATATCTACCTCTATTCTAATGGTGTATTTACACCATACTCCAATACGTTAAAAACATACTCAAACCACCCAAATAAAAAGTAAATTGAAGTAGAAAGTACCCCAATATTTTCGCCACCATTTACTTTAAGCCCATAATATAAAAATATAAAGTAGCCAATTAAATTAACTCTCATGCCTCCAACTATATATACAGCAACAAATAGGGGTATAAACAATAGGAAAGTCTGCATCTTTTTCCGTGAATAAAACAGAGCTAAAAAAAAGAATAAAAATATTTTGATTAACTCACCGAACCCATGAAAATTATTATAATAGTAAGTTATTTTAGAGAGAATGTGCTCAGATAAGAACAAAACTACAGCTAGTAGAACGATTAGCACAATAATTGAGAACACATTAATTGCGCCTCTTCTAATAACCCCTACTACATATGAAAAATAGATCGACCCAAAAATTATTATTGACTGAACATGTGTAATAATGGCGAGCAATACATTTAATAAAATATACCCTTTATATTTAAAAAAATATATCGAGAAAACCACAAATATAAAAGCATATTTCAACCTTTCAGCAGATAGGTACATGCTTAAATGGTAATATCCAAACACAACTAACAAGGTTGTTACCCAAGGTCTTGCTCCCCACCTAATATAGAGCTTAGTTGAGTAAAATGCTAAAATAGCATTGGAAATTGAATTAAAAAGGTCTTTCTCAATATAAGGTGAAGCCAACCATACAAGGAAAAAATGCCCTATTTCTTTCGAATCTATTTGAGAAATATACCATTGATACCCTTCAATTATTTTTTTTTCAGACAACCCCATATATATACTTCTATATAAAGCTTGATCACCAAGAATAAAGTAACTTCCTACAAAATATGAAATTAAAAAAACAGAAACAACATTAAAAGTCAACACTAAACCCTGAGTACGTATTTTCATATCAATAAGCATGTTTATGGTTTATATTTTTTTTCAAGGGTATAGTAAGAAAAAAAAGATCGCTTTATTGTTCATTCTCCATAACTGCAGTAAGCCCCTATCAAAAAAATTAATTATGTAGTTACCTGAAATTATTGCTATCAACGTAGCTATTGCTGCACCATCAATTCCATAAAGTGGAATCAAAACAACATTTAAAGAAACATTGATAATCAATGCTACGACTGTTCTGAATAAAATTTTCTTTTCCATACCTTCAACCACTAAGTATCTCACTGTTAACGACCCGATTGCTGCAAAAGATGCTGACCACATTGCTATAACAAATACTGATGCGGCTCCCGAAAACTCTTTGCCAAAAGCTAAATATATAATTTCTTCACCATATAATGTAGCAA
>CAZQWZ010000357.1:0-1734 GCA_964596935.1 uncultured Roseivirgaceae bacterium | reverse complement strand
AATCTTTTAAAAAACTTGATTTAGAGATTCCTGCCTCCGCAGGAATGACGTTTTTTTTATTTGATAATCCTAAAATGCGTCCTCCAGGTTAATATGGACAGGCACTAACTATGTATAGTTCTGTTCAATCAAAAAAGAAACATTTGCTTTTCTATATTTGTTTCAATCTAATTTTAAAATTAGGGTTATCCATTCAAGTCCCGAATAGACTAATAAACATGTCATTCTGAATTTATTTCAGAATCTGGTTAAAAGGTAGTAGCTCTTTTATTTTGTTCTTACAAACGAAAATTTGGTTTGAACTAAATCTGGTTGACCACCAACTTCTAGCACAGGATAGGCTAAAAAGTTAATTCGTCCTGATTTTGGAAGCGGATTGGGTGCTATATCTCTACCACGCGTAAATTCGATTCTATTAGCAGGGTGATGCCCAAAATAATAGGTTGCCAATGCCGAATATTTATTTGCTTCACTAATATCCACAGGCCACCATTTGCCTTCGGCATAAAACTCGGCCCAGCAATGATAGCCATCCACACCGCCTTCATCACGAGCAGAGGGAATTGCTGCACCTACTGCAAAACGGGCAGGTATGCCAGCTGACCTAGCTAATGAAATAAACAGTGAATGGAACTCTGTGCAATTTCCTGATTTTGAATCACATGCAAAATTGGCATCACCTGTGCCATATTTGCCTTGTTTTGCATAGCGTACATTATCTATCACATAATCATAAAGTGCTCTTGCTTTTGTTAGTGGGCTGTTAGCTTGCTTTTGGTTTATTATTTCTTCCGAAAGAATGCCAAACCGATCGCCCACAGGTATAAGCATGTTGGGCTCAAGATATTGCGCTAGTTTAGGTTCTGATTCCTCATAAGGTGATTTTTCTTGTCGCACCACTCGATAATTTACTGTTATTTTTTGATTGCTATGCTCCGGCAGTAACTCAAGGTAAAGGATAGAATTGCTGTATTTTTCATCTTTAATTATCTTATGCTCACTAGGAGCTTCCAAAGAGAGGATTTCTATAGTTTGAAATTGATCGCTCGTGGCAATTGGTATCCATATTTCAGCAGGTTCTAAAATTTTAGGTAGTTGTACTTCGTACGTAAAGTTGAAGCGGTCTGTGCCTTCAATAATGCCCAAAAGCTTGTTAGATGAATTCTTTACAGTAACCGTGTACCAAGTTTTGTCTTTGCGCTGTTTCCAACTATAATATGGTTTACCATTTAATTTATGTACATCAGTACGTGTTACTTGCATATTACCAATAGTGCCTTCAAGAAAAAAATCCACATCATATACATCTCCTGAGGTGGTAGCAAGATCAACGCATGCAAAAAACTTGTTGGCCCCAAGAAACGAAAGGTATTCTGTATGCACGCGTACAAGCTTTAAGTGGAGATCAAGTGTATCTGTTTTAATGTTGAAATAACCATTTCCTTCTTTGGTATTGGCTTCGATATTGGCTCTTATTCCCCGTTCCACATCTGCAATGGAGGCCTTTTTTCTTTCGATTTTAGTATTATGCGAATTATTGTTTTCTTGACTATCAGTTGATTGGCAAGAAAACCCCAAAAAGATAAATAAGAGAAAAGAAGCAAGTAGTAGAATAGTGGATTTGTACATATTTTTTTAATTAATAATAGTGGGTGCTAATATAATCAATCAATCAATTCATACATTACACTATTGCAAGCAATAAAAGAGAGGGGTAATAAGCTATAAATTAAA
>CAZQWZ010000356.1:0-1746 GCA_964596935.1 uncultured Roseivirgaceae bacterium | reverse complement strand
TGCTTTAGTGAGCCGACAATTATACAACCTATTCTCTCTTTGTCAAACTTGTTTTGAAAGTTTCCAATGAAACACGAGCAAACTTTCTCTTTCCTACTTGATAAGTCTGCGCCGACTCTAGGGTGACAACTAACTTAGGATCACTTATTTTTTCACCATCTATTTTTACAGCCCCTTGCTTTATCATCCTCATCGCATCCGACGTACTCTTAGTTAAGCCAGCATCTTTTAATAAATTAGCTATAGGATATCCATTTTCTTGAGCCTTCAGAGAAACCTCATCAATTTCATCAGGCATTGCTCCTCGCTGAAATCTTGCCTCAAAGTTTTCCAGCGCTTTTGCTGCTGCTGATACGTCATGAAATCTTTCTACAATTTCTTGAGCCAAGCTTACTTTACAGCCTCGTGGATTCAAACCTTCCTCACATTCTTTTTTCCATCGATTAATTTCATTCATTGGTTTAAAGCTTAATAACTCAAAATAACGCCACATCAACTCGTCAGACACTGACATTATCTTTCCAAACATATCATCTGCCGTATCTGCGATACCAATATAGTTAGCAAGAGATTTAGACATTTTTTGCACACCATCAAGCCCTTCTAAAATTGGCATTGTTATAACAATCTGAGGTTTTTGCCCATAGATTTCCTGCAACTGCCTTCCAACTAATAAATTAAATTTCTGGTCAGTTCCACCTAACTCAACATCTGCTTTCATTACCACCGAATCATAACCCTGTATTAAAGGATAAAGAAATTCATGAATTGCTATCGGCTGACCACCTTTAAAGCGCTTACTAAAATCATCCCGCTCCAACATCCTTGCCACTGTATGCTTTGATGCTAATTGAATTAAATCGGCAGAAGAAACCTTGCCCATCCAAGTAGAATTAAAAACAATTTGGGTCTTATCAGGATCGAGTATCTTAAAAACCTGCTCTTGATATGTCTTTGCATTTTCAAGCACCTCTTCTTTTGATAAAGGCTTTCTAGTTATATTTTTCCCTGTTGGATCTCCTATCATCCCTGTAAAATCACCTATCAGAAACTGAACATCATGCCCCAAATCCTGAAACTGCTTTAATTTATTAATAAGTACCGTATGGCCTAAATGTAAATCAGGTGCAGTTGGATCAAAACCAGCTTTAACTACTAAAGGTCTATTTTCTTCAAGCTTTTTAACCAACTCAGACTCCACCAGAATCTCATCAACTCCACGCCTAACTTGATCCAGCATATCTTTTTGCAACTTCTTCTCCAAATTAAAAATAAATAACTCTCATTATAAATTTATTCCCCCTATCAATGCGCAAAATATATCCCACTCCACCCTCCTCTCACAAAAAACCTACAAATACTAACCTTTATTACAAATAAACATTATCTATTTTCCATACTTTAAACCTTGGAGCATCTCATGCCGCAACTTTTAACTTACTTAGTCAACCCCAGGGCAACCGGGTTTAAATAAAATATAAAATCAAAGAGTTACGATCTTTTAACATAAAATAATGATGTAATTGAACATATCTTCAACTGTAGAAATAATAATTTGTTTAAATAATGTCTATTCGCTTTGTTATTAAAAATGTCAAGCGTGTAACCTATTGATTGTTGGTTTTTTTAAACCCGATTGCCCTGTAGTCAACCCATAGGGCAATCGCATTAAAACAATGATATATATTAATGGCTTATGATTTTTGTTCGCCGAGAAGAATTTTTAGCAAATAATCATTATCCCAC
>CAZQWZ010000355.1:0-1752 GCA_964596935.1 uncultured Roseivirgaceae bacterium | reverse complement strand
AACTTTTAGTTTTTGGAAATGCTAAAAGAAAAAAAGCCAATGGGGCAAACATTGCTAACATTGGAATAGCTATTGTTCTTGCTATGAATAAAAATGAATAGAGAAGAAAAACAATGCCCATAAGAACATTTTGGATAATTCCCATTATTGGCCCAATTATTAATAGTGGAAATGCAAACCATTTAAATAAAAATTTTATCCAACCCCCTCCTTTAATAATTAATAAACTAGCTATATAATTCATAACCACCAATATAAGTAAACCAACTCCATATATGAGTACACCTAACCAGGCTTCAAGATTAATAGCAAGTAAATGAGGCTCCAATCCACCTGGCATCAGCGATTCTACAACTCCTTTTTCTAAAATTATAAAAAAATCAACAATTAATTGAACAAAAAGAAGACCAAAATTGGCTAAAAAAGCCACTCCAATTAATGTTGGCATTGTCTTTTTATCTACAACGCCAGTTTGAATATCAAGAATATATAAAAAAGCAGCAAAAACAAAGGCAAACATAAGGAACATATTAACTATTCCTAACATCCAGGTATGACCAATTTCCACAAAAACATAAAAGGCAGAATCATAACCAAAATAAAGATCCATTTGATCTACAGATACAAGAAGAATGATAGCTGAAATACTTAAAAAAATAGCAGAGAATACAAAAATTTTATATATCTCTATAAAAGTTTCCTGAAATTCTCTTCTTGCTCCTGTTGCTCCCACTGCATCACCCTTTTGTTCCACTACTGCATCAACAGCTGTGTGATTTGTTAAAAACAGCCCACTCATTAATATTAGCAGAAATAGGGATGATAAAATAATTTTTTTAAAATTTAACATAGATATTTAAGTAAAATTTAATTTAGTCATTATATATCATTACTATACCACCACGTTTCCGTGAAATCAGTATACGGATACGGACCATAAAATTTTAAAAGTCTTATCAAATCTTGATAATTATTGGCTCCTTTAAGACACGTTCCATGTTCATCTCTTTTAAAACAGACAAAATACTGAAAGGCAGTATCGTTTTTTATTGCGCCTGCTAATTGAGAACACTTTGTCATATTATTTCTAGTAAGGGAGTTATAAGCAAATTCGAGATCATCAATGCCTAAAAGATCAAAAAGGTAGATTGTACCCCCTATTATTGGAAGTGGAATGTGTATACCCGCAGCTTTTCCTTTATAATGTGCGTTACATCGGCTGTAAATTTTTACAAAATATTGAATTTTTCCTTGAGCCTTTTCATCAATCGTCCTTATTTCTCTAATTTCAATAGCTCCCAATCTAGTAAATATTGGATTGATTGTATAAAATATGAGATAAGATCCTAATAATAAGGCAAAGCCTATCAGGGCTCTATTAATTTTTTTTCTCGCTTCCGTCATCTTGCTAGCATCTCCTATAGAAGTCATATACAACAAACCCGCCCAAATAAAAGCGATAAAAACAGCTAATCCTCCCAAAACTATTAACCATTCATAAAAATATTGAATAATATAAGAGACATCAAAGGGGATTGGTTCTCCATATACATCCAAATCGCGTTCCCCCCATATATAAACATATTCTTTAAAATAATGATGTTCACCAATAGATTCAGTAATTTCAAGCCCCAAAGGAGAAGCTGGCCAAGCCACATTTGCTCTTGTTCTTGCTTCAATGGTTGTTATTGGTATTGCTACTAATAACAACAGCAAAGATAATAAAAATATTTTTTTCAACATAATATAAAA
>CAZQWZ010000354.1:1541-1769 GCA_964596935.1 uncultured Roseivirgaceae bacterium | reverse complement strand
ATTTATTTTTTCAACCCTATGGTCAAAAATTAGTGAAGAAAACCGGTGGCAAATAGAACGAGGCATGAGCGATTTTCATGTAATTAAGTATAATGAACATCGGTTTAATACAGGGTTGTTTAATCAGCTTCATACGGAAAGCATGGCTTTTTTAGAAAACGAGCTTTCATCTACTAATGCCTTAAAAACTGTGGTGGTAACACACCATGTGCCTACTTTTTTAAATTA
>CAZQWZ010000354.1:0-1529 GCA_964596935.1 uncultured Roseivirgaceae bacterium | reverse complement strand
AATCAGGCTTTTGCAGTAGAACTGTACGATTTTATAGAAAATAGGCAACCTAATTATTGGCTCTATGGCCACCACCATCAAAATACGCCTGATTTTAATATTGGTAAAACCCAAATGGGTACCAATCAGTTAGGCTATGTAAAATATGAGGAACACCAATTATTTGATTCAAGTAAAACTATAAGTATATGATTAGCAATATAATAAACCTATATTTGCACAATAAACTAGATTGCTTTATTAAGCAATAATCAGTTTATTAAAAATAATGGAAGAGCTTAAAAAATATCTACTTCAGGTGCTAGGAGCACAAATACAACCTAAACCCACAGGCAAAAACCTGTTAGCAGGCTTGCCTATGTATATTGGCGAAACCTATGAATTTTATGATATTACATTATTTAGTAATCGAGAATTGTTAATAGCTGCTCCTAAACATGAAGAAGGCTTTACGGTTTCACAAACAGAGAAAAATCTAAACGTATTAAAAAATAAATTAGGAAAAACAGTGGTGTTGCTATTGCCAAAAATTACTTCATTTAACAGGAAAAGATTAATTGATAAAGGCATCAACTTTATTGTACCAGGCAATCAATTATACCTACCAGATTTATTAATGAATTTGAGAGAAACTTTTTTTAATCCAAACACAAAAAGGCAAACTGAAACACTACTACCTTCAGCTCAGTTTCTTCTTATTTATCATATTATTCATCGTAATAATAAATGGAAATTGGAAGCCCATTCTTTTAAAGAGCTAGCAGAAAAAACAGGTTACAGTCCAATGGCCATTACAAAAGCTGTGGACAATCTAAAATACCACGAGCTTATTGCGGTAACAGGCGATAAAGAAAAGCAGATAAAGTTTGCCTTAAACAGAGTTGAACTATGGCAAGATGCCGAAAAACGAAAATTACTAATTAGCCCTGTAATTAAAAAAGTATATGTAGATGAAATGCCCAACGCAAATCTACTACCAAGTAATGCTTCTGCATTGCCAGAATATAGCAATATGAACCCTAGCCGACAGGCGTATTTGGCCATAGAAAAAAGCTTGTTTTATAGTTTACAAAAGAACAACGCACTAATAGAGGCAAATGAATATGAAGGGAAATACTGCTTAGAAGTATGGAAATATAACCCTAAAGCACTGGTAGGCGAACTAGACAATGATGCAGCAGCAGTGGACCCACTATCGCTTTATTTAAGCTTAAAAAATAGCCAAGATGAGCGTACCGAAATGGCATTAGAACAATTAATAGATAAGTATATATGGTAAGAGGATTAGATGTGTTTACGACCTATTTTAAGGATTACCCCGATAATTACGTAATTATTGGTGGTACGGCTTGCGATATAATTATTGAAGAAGCTGGGTTTACTCCCAGAGCTACTAGGGATATTGACATTATATTAATAGTAGAAGCGCTATCTGCGGAGTTTGTTACTATGTTTTGGCAGTTTATTAAAGAAGGCAATTACGAATTACAGCAGAAAAGCGAAGACGATAGACAATACTATCGTTTTAT
>CAZQWZ010000353.1:0-1775 GCA_964596935.1 uncultured Roseivirgaceae bacterium | reverse complement strand
TTAACTATTCTTCTCGTATGCTTCAATAATTTGTTTTACCAGTTTATGGCGAACCACATCTTTACTTTCTAAGTGAATAACGCCTATCCCCTTTACGCCCTTTAATATATTAATACTTTCAACTAATCCTGAATTTTGGTGCTTGGGTAAATCAACTTGGCTAGTGTCACCTGTAATTACTACTTTCGATTCGGGTCCCATACGGGTTAAGAACATCTTAATTTGCATGGGTGTGGTATTCTGAGCTTCATCCAAAAGAATAAATGCTTTATGTAGAGTACGCCCACGCATATAGGCCAATGGTGCAATTTCAATTATGTTATGCTCCATATAATATTTTAACTTTTCTTTCGGTATCATGTCATCCAACGCATCGTAAATGGGGCGTAAATAAGGATCTACTTTCTCTTTTAAATCACCTGGCAAAAACCCAAGACTCTCGCCAGCTTCTACAGCAGGACGAGTAATTATAATTTTTTTTACTTCTTTGTTTTTTAATGCTCTAACCGCTAGCGCAACTGAAATATAGGTTTTGCCGGTACCAGCAGGGCCAAGTGCAAAAACCAAGTCGTTTGCATAAACTAAGTCAACTAACTTTTTCTGGTTAACCGTTTTAGGCTTTATGGCATTCCCATTGGGGCCAAACACCAAGGGTGTTTCGGTAGTATTCGATAAATGATGCGAGGCCTCCTCTTTAATATAGCCCTTCACATTATCTTCCGTAACTTCTCCGTGTTTATGATAATGATCGATTAGATTTTGAAGCACTTCAGAAATTTTAATTAAATCTTGGGTGCTCCCCTTAAGTTTAATTTCTTCTCCTCTAGAAATGATTGTGCTATTGGGGAATTTTTCTTTAATTAATTCTATATTTTTATTTCCAACTCCTAAAAAATCAGGAAGAGAAATATTATCCAATGAAATAAGTTTTTCTACCAAGTGTTTCGTTTAATCTTATTGATTTATTTTTGCCTCAAACAAAGCTACATAATAATAGTATTAATAAAAGTATGGCCATCATCACATTTCTTTCCGATTTTGGACTTAAAGATGCTTACGTAGCAATCGTTAAAGCGAAGATATTATCCTTCGATTCCTCGTTAACCATTATTGATATAAGCCATCAAGTAGAATCATCAAATTTGGCAGATGGTGCTTTTTTATTAGGAAGCACTTATAATAAATTTCCGAAAGGAACCGTGCACTTAACAGCCATTGATTCTGTTGGCTCTAAAGGCGATAGCTATATTGCATTAGAATTTAATGGGCACTTTTTTGTAGGCACTAATAATGGATTAATAAGCCTAATTACAGAAGATACTTCGGTTAAGGTATATGAATTAGCATCCGAATTTATTTCTACTTTTCCTGCAAAGGATGTGCTTGCCGAAAATGCTGCCAAACTAGCCACAGGAATACCATTAGATGATTTGGGAACAGAAATTACCAACTACAAACGTTTAATAGGCCGAAGCGTTAGAGCCACAACCAAAGAAATTGTGGGTAGCGTTATTCGAATAGATTATTATGGCAATTTAATAACTAGTATTGAAAAAAGAACTTTTAAAACTCTAGTAAAAGATAGAAAGTACCTTATCAAATTTGGTAGGCAAACAGCTTCAGTTTTAAACAAACAAAGCAATGAAGTGGAACAAGGTGATTGGTTTGTCTATTTTAATCATTTAGGACTATTAGAAATTGGTATTAGAAATGGAAATGCCTCACAGCTTTTAGGGCTTAAGTTCGATAGTCCTGTTTGGATTAAGTTTGAAGAG
>CAZQWZ010000352.1:0-1843 GCA_964596935.1 uncultured Roseivirgaceae bacterium | reverse complement strand
ATAAAGAACTGATATTTGTTATCGGGTATATTAAGTGTAACTTGTTTCATACTTACTTGTTTAGCAAAAGCACTTTATAAATATTGTTTTGAACTAGGCACTTAAGAAATATATGGCTTACCACTAAATATTGCTTGTGAGAGCAACTACGACATTTCTTTGAAAAACATTTAATGTAGAGGCAAGTAAGGATGCTTCAAGTAGGATCATTTATTCCCTTTAATCTATTACAGCATGAGCATCGTGTTGATAATGTGATAGTTAGTGTTTTCATTTAGCTATGAACTAAGTGCCTAATTCAAATATTGTTTTATAATACTATTTCAAATATAAGCAACTTATGCCTATAAGTATTTAAATAAACCTGCAAGGTTTCTTGCCCTACAGGTTTTGGGTTGTTTGCATCTCTTCCCTTTGTTGCTCTTTTGGCCAACAAACTAAAACCAAATATTTTTTGGGCTTGTTGTTGAAGAAACACAGGGGGCTATTATAAAAAAAATTCCCCAACATAGTTACTTCCCGTTTTTGGCTGCAACTAAAGGGTGAATTAAATTTATTAATTAAAGAAAAAATTAGAATTATGAAATTAAAAATTGCGTTATCATTTTTTGCTGTTGCACTCCTTATGTCTTCTTGCGCCTTTCATGGCGGAAATTATTCTTCTAGTGCTAGTATTAATAGTGGAAATTTTAAAGTTATAAAAACTGTGTTTGGGCAGGCAAAAACAACAAAAATATTTGGGATTGGCGGTATAGGAAGAGATGCATTAGTTGCAGAAGCTAGGGCGAGCTTATTAAGTAAATACCCGCTTGAAAAGAATCAAATACTTGCTAACGTTTCTGTAGATAATAAAACTTCCTTCATACTAATAGTAGGTATTAATATGGTAACCGTTACTGCTGATATTGTTGAGTTCGATAATTAATTAATCATTTACACCAAGTAATATTTTATTTGGTGCATTCTAATAAAGTCATTTTCTATGTATCAAACTTGTAAAACTCTAGTTCTAATCATTTTAACTATTTTCAGTTTGGCAAGCCAGGCCCAACAAAATATAAGCACCTCTTCGGTTACATTTATTGGCACACAGCATTCGGTACACGCTATAATTGGAGATTCCTTTTTAGGCAATTCTTCATTAACCAACTACTCGGTTGAGCATACCATACTAAGTACAACAGGCGAAATAGTATTGGGTTTTACGAAAGAGAACCCAATTAGCCTAAAAGCCTACCCAAACCCATTTACAACTTCTTTTAAAGTTCAATTTCAATCAGAATCTAATTATGAAATTATCATAATTAACACTACTGGCTCTGAAGTAAAAAGAGTAAAGACCCAATCTGATATAGATCTAAAATTAGAGAACATTCCTAAAGGGATTTATATTGTAAAAGTGGTTGACTTAACCCAAAACGAAATCAATGTATTTGAAATAATAAAACTATAACCCTATGAAGAATTTTTTAACCCTATTACTGCTTATAGTACTGCCCATTGCAGTTTTGGCACAAACTACCGATGTAATTAATTACCAAGCTATTGTTAGAGATAGCAATGGAGATATTGTAAAAGACACACCTATAACGCTCAGGGTCTCCATTATTGCAGGTTCCTCCGATGGCACAGTTGTTTATGAAGAAACGCACGATATAACCACCGATGATAAAGGCTATTTTTATACACTTATTGGCAATGGCGAAACCATTGATAATTACAGTGCTATTAACTGGGGCAGTAATCTGCATTTCTTAAAAACCGAATACGATTTTAATGATGGCAGTGCTTTTTTATTGGCAGGCTTATCAGAGCTAACCAGTGTAGCCTATGCTAATTATGC
>CAZQWZ010000351.1:0-1869 GCA_964596935.1 uncultured Roseivirgaceae bacterium | reverse complement strand
TTATAATAAACATTTCAGGCTTTTTGAGTTCTTTTGCATTTTTTACATAAAGGCCCATGTAAATAATTGAATCTGTAAAAATATGATCGAAGTATCGAAATCTAATCATCTCAATAGCAACTTCATCCGTAGTTAAAACACTTTGAATGTCTTGCCAAACAGTATTAGTATCATTGTTTTTACCAAATAAATCAGAACCTTCACTTAATTGTTTTTCTAATAATTCTACTTCATCAATAAGTAGGGCAGGGTCAATTCCATTTTCATATAACTGATTATTACTCATAGAAAGTACCGTTGTTAAAAACTCTTTTTTAGCTAACCAATCCATGTAATTTTGTTTTAACTCTTCATTATTACCATTTAATATGGTTTCTCTAATTCTTATGGAAGAGTTTAAAAGAATGGCTTTGGTGGCAAGCGCATTATTATATACTTGTTCAATTAACTTAGGGTCTTCATTTTTAAATTCAATAGCGAGGGTATTAAAAAACTCATAATCAGATTTAATGGTATTCCAATATTCGGATTTTTCACGTTCACTTAGTGAGGCAAAGTATGTTTTTATAAAACCATCATAATTGTCGATAACTTCTTGGCTAGTTTTCTTAGCCTTTCGTTTATCTCCTTGCATATAATAAACCTTCGATAGCTTTGAGATTACTTGAACATAATCGGGGTGTTTGTCGCTAAAAAAGCCTTCGTATAATTTTTTTGCCTGATTATATTTTTCTTCCGCCTTTTCGTAGTTTTTTTGTTGGTAGTAGATGTCTCCAGTTAAGGAATAAATGGCTGCTAAGTTCAGGTTTTTCTTGTCTTTTATTCTTAATTTCCAAATGCTTTCGGCTAAGGATAATGAGTTAAATGCATCGTCAAATCTGTTTTGCTCAATGTAAATAACAGAAAGATCTTTAATTACATCGGCATACATAGGAGTTCTATTTCCTATTTTATCTGCTATAATTCGTTTGGCCTCATCAAATATTGGCTCTATGGTTTTAGGAGGTTCGTTTTTATAAAACTTAATTAGCGCTAATTGCGATAGAGATTTAGCAACCTCAATATGCTCATTCCCATACACCGATTTTTGAATACTTATAACAGCGTTAATGTTCTCTAAAGCCTTTCCGTAATCACCAAGAGATGTATAAATAGCGGCTAATTGTTTTTTACAAAAAGCAGTTCGAGATGAGTTACTACCAAATTTAGCTTCTGCAATGGCAAGTGCTCTTCTTACGGTTTTTTGAGATTCTGTGTATTCTCCATTTACTAATTCTAAGTTTCCTAAACTTAATAATGGAATAATAAGTCTATTGCTTTCTTTCCCGAATAAAGCTTCGTACCCGCTAATTACTTCAATTAATGCTTCTCTAGTTTTAGAAATCCTGCCATATTTAACATAAATATCTGCTA
This sequence comes from uncultured Roseivirgaceae bacterium, assembly GCA_964596935.1. GTDB lineage: Bacteria > Bacteroidota > Bacteroidia > Cytophagales > Cyclobacteriaceae > JAKISE01. The sequence goes on along the minus strand of CAZQWZ010000351.1, from coordinate 456 downwards.
AGTTTACAGTAGAAGCTAGGGCATCATAGCCAGTAAGGTTGGTGGCTTTTGATAGAAGTTTTTGAGATCTGATAATTTCGTCTTTTGCACCCCCAAAATCGCCTTTCATGGCACGTAGTTTTGCATTTACTTCCAAGGCTACTACATATTTCACCAACTGTTCTTTGTCTCTTTTTAGAGCAACCAGTATTTCTTTTGCGGTATCAATGTTTATTTCGGCTTCTTTATACTCACCAATTTTTATTTGAAGATCTGCTATTTTTACTAATGCACTGCCATAAGCAATATCGGTTTTATTGTATTTGATTCTTGTTGCTAAAAGTGCTTTTCCTAACGTTTTTTTGGCTTCTTTTAAGTTGTCTGTAAGTTCATAATACTTACTTAAATGATTTTGAATACGAACATATCTAATATGGCCAGGTTTAATTTGAGGTTCTACAATGGCAATATAACTAC
>CAZQWZ010000350.1:0-1893 GCA_964596935.1 uncultured Roseivirgaceae bacterium | reverse complement strand
AGCGGTAGGAATGATATGATTTAAAGCCAAATCGCCCATAGAGCGAGCTTCTATTTGAACTTTCATTATGTAGTTCTCGTAATTGATCTCGTTTCTTGCCTCCAATTCGGGCTTAGACAGTACATCAAACTTCTCATAAAGATCAATTGACTGTTTACTTAAATAAGCTGCTAAAGCTCTTGGAGTATCTTTCACATTGGCAAGTCCGCGTTTTTTTGCTTCTTTTACCCATTCATTAGAATACCCATCTCCTTCAAATCTTACATTTTTAGACTCTTTAATGTAGTTTCTAAGAATATTAACAATCGCCAATCTTTTATCTTCACCCTTTTCAACTAAGGCATCTACTTTATTAGCAAAATCAGTGAGTACATCAGAAACAATAATATTTAATACCGACATGGGCGAAGCCACATTGGTATCAGACCCAACCGCTCTAAACTCAAATTTATTGCCTGTAAATGCAAATGGCGAGGTTCTATTTCGATCGGTATTATCAAGTATAATGGATGGAATTTTATCGATTCCTAATTTCATATACATATTATCACCCTTCTCAACTTTAATGTTTCCATTATTTTCTAACTCATCCAAAACAGCAGAAAGTTGAGTACCAATAAATACCGACATAATAGCTGGAGGTGCTTCGTTTGCACCTAAACGGTGGTCATTTCCTGCAGAGGCAATGCTTGCACGTAATAATTCAGCATGCTTATGAACAGCCTTAATAGTACATACAAAAAATGTTAAGAATTGGAGGTTATCTCTTGCACTGCTACTTGGCTGAAATAGATTTACTCCTGTATTGGTAACTAACGACCAGTTATTATGTTTTCCATTACCATTTAAGCCTGCAAAAGGCTTTTCATGAAAAAGCACTTTTAATTTATGCTGAACAGAAACTCGATTCATCACATCCATCAATAATTGGTTGTGATCGGTAGCCACATTAATTTCTTCGTATAAAGGAGCCACTTCAAACTGACTTGGAGCCACTTCGTTATGCCTCGTCATCACAGGAATACCAAGTTTTAAAGATTCGATCTCAAAATCCTTCATAAAATCGTAGATACGACTTGGAATAGAACCAAAATAATGATCGTCTAATTGCTGCCCACGTGCAGGACTGTGGCCAAATACCGTACGGCCACTCATTACCAAATCTGGGCGAGCATCGTGCAAAGATTTATCAATTACAAAGTACTCTTGCTCGCAACCCAAAGAAGCAGTTACCTTATTTACACTTTTATCAAAATATTGGCATACCCGTTGCGCAGCAATATCAATTGCTTCAACTGCTTTTAATAAAGGGGCTTTATTATCTAAGGCTTCGCCTGTATAAGATACAAATACGGTAGGGATACATAATGTACGACCTAATATAAATATGGGAGAGCTTGGATCCCAAGCCGTGTAGCCACGGGCTTCGAAAGTACTTCTAATGCCACCATTTGGGAAAGATGACGCATCTGGCTCTTGCTGAACCAACGTACTGCCTTTTAAATGTTCAATTCCACTTGATGCATCAAAAAATGAATCGTGCTTTTCTGCAGTGGCTCCTGTTAATGGCTGAAACCAATGCGTATAATGTGTAATACCTTTCGACATCGCCCAGCCCTTAGCAGCAGTAGCTACGGCATCGGCAGAATACATGTCTATCTTTTCGCCTTTTTCAATAGCTCTTTTAACCTTTTTAAACGTATCAGGTGCTAAAGCTTCTTTCATCTTTTTTAAATCGAAAGAATTTTCTCCAAAATAATCAGATACCTTATTCGACTCTGCTTCTACTCTTACTTTGGGTCTGTTTTGAACTTCTTCAAGGGCTTTAAATCTCAAATGTGCCATATTTTCATTTATTAGGTTTAATTCAATACCAAATCTAATACAAACATT
>CAZQWZ010000349.1:0-1920 GCA_964596935.1 uncultured Roseivirgaceae bacterium | reverse complement strand
GGGGTAAATTTTTATCTTCTATATATTCATCAACTTCTTTTGCTATTTCTCCACCAATAATTATTCTAATTTCAGGAGCTGCACTAGTAATAAACATATTCGCTGCTTCTTCTGTCCAAACATCATCTCCCCAATCAAATATTGGATCCCAATCAAACCAACCCCCCTCTTCACCAGTTGGTGGCTCTATTCCACTTCCTTTCATTTTAGAGGCGTTATCAGTATTCCATCCAGAATTAGGACAACACATAACTCTTATCTGAGCATTATACTCTTTTAAAATTCTCAAAAAACAAGGGCCAGGCTGTCTAAAAGCACTATGATATTCATTTTGAATATTATCTACCGCAGCAGGATTAGCACTATCTATTGTTGCAAAAGCATCTCCTCCAAAAAGCCCATCAAAAAATCCAACTTTAGGCCAAAGAAGAGTGCCATCAGGCTTGGCTATTCTAAAACGATATTCATCAACAATATGACCTGTTATATGATTAAAAATTAGATTAAAATCAGCATAAGAGAGATCTTTTATTTTTGGATTAAAACGTACATCTATTCCCGAAGGACAATTTCTTACATCATAATTTTCCCCCCTAATTCCTTCCAAAAAAACACGATTAGTAAAACAGCCCCTATATCTAAGATAATATCTAACAGTTTCTATATTAGCATTAACAGTCTCTAAAGACCAATCAGCAAAAAATGGCAAAACTATTGGAATTTTTTGCCTTTGTCCATGTTCATCAATGTAAATTTGTTCGTATCTATTAATATAACCATCTTTATCAATAGGGTCTATATAGTAATATGCATTTTGTGGATTTCTTTCTAACCCCTTTGTTTTTAAATAATGATGATTAAAACTTCTAAAATCTTTTGTTGGATTTGTAAAAATTTTAAAATCCTTTGGTTTGCCAATACAAGCCCCGTCACAAGCATTAAAAAAACTATTTCTAAATTTGTGAGGGTTAAAATTTTTACACTCATAATAACCTTCACAATAACCACCAATACACCTTTCCCACGGTTGTCCAATCTCTATTGTCTCCCAATCCCCTTCTTCTGCTGGAGGAACTATAACTTTATTAAAACGATAAACACCAAGCCACTTACATATCCCTCCACTACATGTTTCAGTTTTCACTTTCTCTGAAGCGAGAGCCGCTGGAATTCCACAATGTATTTCATATTCATAGTAGGTTGAGTAAAGATCCCAATCTGTACTACAAGTTCGATTTCCATACTCATCAGGAGGAGACCAATATTCATCACAATCCAACCATTCCCATATAACTTTACGGCACTTTCTTTTTTGAAAAATTCCACCACAGAGACCCTCTAATCCCCTTCCTCCATAACATCTATATTCAAACCATTGATATCTCACAATGTTATCAATTCTTCTATATCTTGCAGGACAACAATCAGCATAAGAAAAGTTAGGAAGAGCAAAAACAACTAACAAAGAAAGATAGAGAAGAATTATTTTTCTTGTTATTAACATAATAAAAACTTAAATTGATTTAATTATTTTAACAAAACTTTTAAAATCTAAGGATTTTTTCCCAATTAAAAGACCATCCATTTTTGATTCTTCAATAAAACCTTTTGCATTATCTATATTAACACTACCGCCATAAATAATTGAAAAATTAAAATTTGTCTTTTTTAAAAATGTTTGAAGCTCATTTTTAATTTTATTAATTTCATAATAAGTTGGAGTAATTCCCTTCCCAATTGCCCAAACAGGCTCATAAGCAATAATTATTTTATTATTACTATCTAAAATACCCCTTAGCCCTTTTTCAATCTGTTGTTTTAAAACTTCAATCGTGCTACCTTCTTTTTCTTTATCTTTTAAGCTCTCACCAATACAAAAAATAGGAATTAAACTATTTTCTAAGGCTATCTTTATCTTTT
>CAZQWZ010000348.1:0-1921 GCA_964596935.1 uncultured Roseivirgaceae bacterium | reverse complement strand
GTTTACCAGTTCTATTTTAATAAGTATTTAGATTTCAATTTTGCTTTATTATTACACTTAAAATATTCGCTCTTGGTGTCCATTTGGGGTGCGGCTTTGAGTTTACCTCTTCCTAGTTGTAGTAGTACTAAAAAAAATAGAGGCTTTCACCCAATCAATCCTGAAACTTGGCGTTTCAAATATAAAGTTAAAATTTCAGATGGCCCATTTGATGGAGATGGAAAACTAAGAGCTTGGACGATATCTTATCGAAAAAAGAATGGTCGATGGAAAAAAAGAGGAGCATACATTGAAGTTTTAGCATACGGAACACTCGTTAATTCGGAGTGCGGTGGAGGAGCGTCTATTGAGACCGCAGTAAAAACAAAAACTGGCCGTAGAGTGAAGGTAAAAAATTGGTACGCTTCAGGGAGTAAAGCAAAGTCTGGTGAAATACATTCATCACACTACCATGAAAAAGTAGGTTTATATCACCATACCCTTACTTGGTAGTGTTCTTTTCAAAATTAATACACAACCTCTATCAATTGAGTAGTGGTTGTGTGTTAATTTTATCCTTAGATTATATTAATATCGCTCTCTATCGTAATGAAAATATTAAAACTAATACCTCTATTTATAATTGCCTTATATTTTAATGCAGAAGGTCAAACTTATTTGGGTCTTTCAACCAATATTGGAAATAAGCTAAGTTTTAACCCTAATACAGACGGTCTTAAAAGAGCTCCATCTATTTCTGGAAGCTTAGTTATTATGAAGCGGCAAAAAATGAAAAGCAATTGGTTTATACAGTATAGTGGAGAATTAGGAATACTCGGGTATCAATTAAAAATAGTTTCGTTAGACACTTTACACTCCCCTAATGAATTCAACTTTTTTGATTATTCCGTATTTTATGGGAGTTTGGGTCTTTCAGCTGGCAAAGAGTACTATTGGGGAGCTAAGAAAGGACGCCTGGGTTTTGGAGGAGGATTGGTGGTATACGAATGCCTTTCTTCCGTTCAATATGCAATCGGCAATATAGATAAAGACAACAATACACACAACCAAATTTTTTTTGCCGGCATCGATTGTGCACCTAACAAATTATCTGGATTTATAAAAGTTACTTCTCAATTAGAGTTAAATAAGATAATTACGGTAGGGTTAGAATATTCACATAATTTTAGCCCGGTTTTATTAGGCCGTTATGAGTTCTATCATACATCAAACCCAAATTATGGAACCATATCACTTTATCAGAGAGAAATAAAATTACTATTCCTCATAAGGGTTTCAAAAAAACAATAATCAAAAAATCTGAAAATAAAATTAAGACCTATGAAACGTTTTTCAATTAATTAAACTGGGCACATTAAGGAATAAGCCTTTAGCCCAATTCTGCTTTATTATTACCCTTAAAATATCCGCTCATTCATGGTGTCCATTCGGAGTGCGACTCAAAGTCGCACTCCGAATAATTTGAATATGTTAGGCTATCAATAAGTGCATCTTTATACATTCTACGTGTAAAAACATCCACCCACTCTACCTCCGCAAATGTGATAAAGTGCAGCTTCGTTTGATCTCGTATTTTATATTTTGTACTCATTGTTCTTTTACCATTTGCCGAGTCAAAGACTCTGTTTCTCATTTATAAACACAAGTTACGCTATCGCTAAACTTGCGCTAGTGGGGATGGCTCTATAAGTGTTGGGTTTTAGGTATAAAAAAAGCCCTTCATAACTGAGGAGCTTTTTAAGTTTTATTTTGAGTTGATATTTCTCTTTATCTTTTAAAGCCTAAGGCACTGCCCCCACAATAAGAAGTGGAGTTATCAAAGGTGTATGTTATGTAGTAAATGCCTGTACTTTGGCAGTTAAACACAATGGCTTGCAATTGCTGCCCGTTAACCACACTAGTAGCTAATTGTTTTCTGGTA
>CAZQWZ010000347.1:0-1937 GCA_964596935.1 uncultured Roseivirgaceae bacterium | reverse complement strand
TTAGCCAAAGTTGTTGACTGTAATAATAACCAACTTATCTAATACCAACCCCCAATGAAAGATTATTTTCCGAAGCGTTTGAGAATGCCAACTGAGAAAATAGGGCCTAAATACCCACCACTACCACTTCCATCTGTGTTTTCGGATTTCAGGAGTAGCGACCCAACATTAAGGTCTATAGCCCAGCCACCATCACCCATTCTAATTTCGGTGCCAATTCCAAGTGAAAAATCTAAATTATGGCTATAATCGATACCTTCAGAATATTGATTGCTATATTTAAAAACACCTAAACCATAACCAGTAAAGGCATAAATATAAGGTTTTAATAATTTAAACTGGTACGGGGCAAACCGAGTACTTAAATTTAACCCAATGGTATGTGATTTATCAGTATAACCTGATGAATCGGTATCTTTATAAAAAAACCCAAAAGGCATTACTCCAACCTGCCACTTTTCTCCTAAATGCCTATTAATGTAACCTGTAAATGTTTGTCCACCTACAATTGATGGTGTATAACCCACCCCAACCGACCACTTACCTTCGGTTTGTGCTGTGGCATTTAAAGCAAAAACAACAAGCAATAAGACTAATGGGCTTTCATAGTATGATAATTTTATATCAAAAATATGTAATTAAATAAGGAGAGCCAAGCTAAAGTATAATATATTATTAGTAGCCAACCCGCCAAGCAGTAAAGTTAAGAAAATCAGTAGATGGGTTTTGAAACCTATTTCTTACAATGTAGGATAACGAAAGCTCAGAACCATCTAATCGCCCCGTACCTTCTATTTCGTAATCACCAATGTATTGGCGAGGTATTATTAATTTGTATCCATCAAATCTAGCCACAACTTCGAGGTCAACATCGTAAAAATTTCGAAGATATACTTCATCGCTATCGCAGCACGATTTTACAATCTCAATAGTATAGGTGTAATAATACTCAGTGGTTTCACTGTACTCATCTAGTTCATAACGGCCCACTAAATCATCACGATCATCATAATAATCTATTTCATCATAAACTATTATTTGGCAACTACCTAAAGCTAAAAACAGAAGTAAGTATAGGGTTTTCATGGCGCTGTTCGTTGGGTTTACAATGTAAATGCAAAGAACTTGCCAAGTTTAAAATATGTGAGATAAACCACAGATAATTAACAAGTTGTAATGATATTCGCTTGTTAATAAAGTTGGGGAATGATAAAATAATTATAAGAAAACTATGTGGTTAGTGGGCACTGTTTTGGCAGGCCCAACATAGGTTTCCTTCTTAATATAAACAGTAAAATCGTGTTAATGCTATGCTTGGTACAGCAGGTTTGTTATATGTTTTGGCGTTTCATTAGATTGAAAATTTAGCTTCGCAATTTCAAATAAACGTTGGTAGCTTTTTCGAGCATCCGCTTTTGCAAAAACACTCAATCTTAAATCGTCATTATAATTTATGCTTTTGAGAATGCTTTTGGTTTTAAATGGTTTCATAGACCTAATCTGTGTGTGTAATAAGTAGTACAATCAAAAGATTTAATACCCTACTTAAAATGTGTTTTAATAGTAATGTTTTGTAATTATTATTGATAATTAACCAAACAAAGGGTTGCAACATGCTCTCAAAATAATTACAATTACAACTTGGTTTTGCAGAGTAATAGCTTCTGTAGTATAATCAGTTATTAAAAGCTGCCCTTTCGGTATTTTGATTTATTTTAGCTTTTACATGAGAAAAGCACTTTTAATATTATTTTTCATAGGCCTTTTTATTTTTAAAGGCAATGCTCAAAAGATTATTGAAGATGTAATAATTACTACGGATAGTGCCGACTATTCTTTTAGAACTTTTCCTATTCAGATTAGGAGAAGCAATTATTTATATTTTGTGCTTGATAAACCTTCTCAAGAAGTTCAAGTAACGATAAAGACAAATCCTG
>CAZQWZ010000346.1:0-1960 GCA_964596935.1 uncultured Roseivirgaceae bacterium | reverse complement strand
TTTATTTAGAGCGTTTCGATAATAATAGAAATATTGGCCATAAATTTACAATGGAACGCATTGAGAATGATAGTTTGAAAGAAAAGCTATCTGCCGTGCAAATAAAATGGAACGATTCTACTGAAAAATGGATATTAAAACGCTGGCAACGAAGAGTAATTCTTGACAGAGGCGAAGAAATTACTTTTGGCGAAACTCTTGATACCACTCTTGTTATTTTACCTAAAGATTTTCAATCACAGCACCGTTTGTGGGAAACACTGACCTTACCGGAGCTCACCGATAAGATAGATGAAATTTCAAACAGAGGCTTGGAAGGAGCAAGGATTTATCAAGTAGAAAAGTATTTTAGATACACTATGCCATTTACGGTTTTTGTACTTGTTTTTATAGGAGTTATTGTGTCCTCTCGTAAAAGCCGTGGAGGTACAGGATTGCAAATTGCCATTGGTTTTATCATCTCTTTTATTTTTATAATTTTTGTAATAACCAGTAGAGGCGTAGCTGAAGGCGGATTAATTTCTCCATTGGTTGCCGTATGGATCCCCAATGTGGTGTTCTCCATTGTTGGCATATTTATGTATAAATATGTGCCAAGGTAATGTTAAAATCTAGGCCTTATTTGCACCTTCATTTTTTGGTTTTTCTTTGGGGCTTTACTGCAATATTGGGTTTACTTATTAAGCTATCTTTTTATGAAGTAGTATTTTACAGAACACTTATTTCTTTTATAGCCTTTATTCCGGTTTTGCTTATAGCTAAAGTTTCTTTTAAAGTTGAGCCACGTGTTGCTGTAAAATTTTTAGTAACAGGCGTAATTATTAGCTTTCATTGGTTGTTGTTTTTTGGAGCTGCAAGGTATGCCAATGCTTCGGTAAGTTTAATTGGCTTGGCAACTACTAGTTTATGGACGGCCCTCTTAGAGCCACTAGCAAGGAAAAGACGAATAAGCAAACTCGAAGTTGTATTTGGTTTGGTAATAATTGCAGGGGTTTACATTATTTATTTAGATGATTTTTCGTATGGAGTTGGCTTGGTGATGTCCATCGGTTCTGCTTTTTTTGCAGCCTTATTTACAGTAGCAAACTCATTATTTGTAAAAAAGCACAACCCTTTGCAAATTACTTTTTACGAAACAGGCGGAGCCTTTTTAGGTTCTATTCCATTTGTGCTTTGGTATTTAAGCTCAAACGAAACTAGCCTATCAATGCCTTCTACTATGGACTGGGGCTATTTATTAGTTTTAGCGTTGGTTTGCACCGTTTATGCCAATGCTGCATGGGTTAATATTTTAAAGAAAATTTCTGCCTTTGCAGGCAATTTGGTAATCAACCTCGAACCCATTTATGGGATATTATTGGCACTCTTAATCTTTGGTCAATCCGAAGAAATGAATCCCGGATTTTATTGGGGAGGTATTGTAATTATAGTAACCGTTTTTGGCTACCCTGTTGTGAGCAAACGGTTTAGAGGTGGGTTAAAATAGATAATATTTCAGAGAATTAGCTTTTTAAGTTGGAAAATTAGTTCATCAATATCGTTTTCAATAATTGACCAAACGATGTTAAAATCAATTCCAAAATAATCATGTACAATGCGATTTCTAAATCCTCTTAATTTTCTCCAGTCAATTTGAGGGTTATCCAGTTTGGCCCGGTTGTGGAATTGAGGTTACATCGGCATTCTCATAATCAATGGAATCGGTATTGGTATTCGCATCGGCACTGAATTTCCAGATTCCGTTTTCCAATTCAAGGATAATCGAAAATTTTCCGTATCTGATGTAGTCAGAATTGTCAGGATTTGTAATGACCAATTTGTAATATCCATTATCAAGTATGGCATCCTCATTTTTTCCCTGTTCGTTATTTTGAAGGTGAATTTTAGTTTTTGATTGTTCTCCTTTACTTGTTTAAAAACCTCCGAAAAATAATTTTTGATATTTCTTAATCCCCGAATG
>CAZQWZ010000345.1:0-1994 GCA_964596935.1 uncultured Roseivirgaceae bacterium | reverse complement strand
CTAGTGGAGATGCTATTTTTGAAATTCCTAAACCCATTTCAGCTATTGGCATTGGCATAGATAATATTCCTGAACCAATTAGAAACAGCCTAATACTTACAGGCAATGAGCTTGGCATACTAGGATCAATTAAAGAAATACCCCGTAAAAGTAATGAGCCAATGCCCGATGTTGAAGATATAATTTCCTCTAACACAAAAGTGGAAGAAAGATTGCATTTATTAGCTAAGGGATATATTGCCAAAAATAAAATAGAATTGGCTTGGCAAGTGCTAATGGCTAATAAATAACATAATTCTTAACAAGCCGTTTATCATAGTAGGTTTTTACTATCAAGATGAAATTACTTATAACATTCATTTTAATTTTCTCAATCCATTCCGTATATGCGCAATCAGCAATTGATACGTATGATAATGGCCTCACGAGAGCAGAAGGCAAATTGGATAATAGGAAAAAAATAGGTGAATGGAAATTTTATTACCCCAATGGAGTTATTCAAGCCATTGAGCACTATTCAAATGGCTCATTACATGGCATTGCAACTTCTTATGATTTTAATGGAGAGCTTCAAAGCAACGAGAATTGGATTGATGGAAGTTTAGAAGATTCTGCTTTTTATTACTACCCAAGCCAAACCATAAAACGAAAAGGCATTTATAAGCAAAGCCAATACGAGGGGGTTTGGATAAGTTATTACAAAACAGGAATTGTTAAACGATCACTAGTTTATAAAAACGGATTGCCTAATGGCAAATGGATGTACTACTCAGAAAAAGGGGTTCTTCTACAAAAAGGCAACTACTTAAATGGCAACGAAAATGGTAAGTGGGAGTTTTATTCTAAAAAAGGAAAACTCACTTATAAAGGAGAGTACAGCAATGGTGTAAAAACAGGAGATTGGGTAGAAATAGTTAAGGGCAAAGAAAAGCCTTATGTATATGATTAAAAATCACTCGTTAAGCTCAAGAAAAATCCGTGCTCACCAATATTGTTGAATGAATATTCTGCCCGAATAACAAAATCGTACATTGTAACAAAATCTAAACCGAAACCTGAACCTATAAGGAGCTTATCGGCCAAAGGAGCATTTCCTTCTAAATTTTGAGTGTTTTTAGCATAACCTACATCAAAGTATGTTTTTACATATAGCGCATAGGGAATGTATTGAAATTGCTTCATAGGCATGTTTTTCCACTTCGTGCTTCCTTCAAATATGGCCTTTTTAAAAGTGCTTTTATTGAGAAAGAAATTTTGAGCAAAAATGGTGTAAAGCTCGTACCCACGCACCAAACGATTGCTAAAACCAAGGCCAGACAATAAGGTATATGGCTGATTTGGAGGAGTACTTAAGGAAATAGAAGTTGAATTATTAAAGTAAAAACCTCTTTTCAACTTAAAATACCTAGCATAACTAGCATCAAAACCCGTTTTATACACGCTGTTTGGCAAACCAAAACCAATTTGATATACACCTACAGAAAAGTTAAATCCATCTAAAGGATAAGCTGCAATATCTCTTTTATCCACACTAAAAAAGTAGCTCAGTTCTAATACGTTTTGATCATTAGAATCTGTACCCAAATAATTGGGATTTAGCATAAGCACCGTATCCGAAACATTTGTGGTGCTATAATTAAAGCCAAAGGTATGCCTTGTATAAAACGAGTTTCTAAGTGTATATCTAGTACCAAAAGCATAAGTTGTTCTTAACAAATCTTCCGTTTCAACAAATACTCTATTATTATCAACAGTTGCATAATGTAGATTGTTGTACTCAACATATTTTGCTGAAAACGCCAAGCCATGCCGCTGACTTCTATCAATATAGGGCATAGAGTAATTAATCTCGAACTTTTTTGTAAACCCAAATTGAGCCGTAACAGTCATTCTTTCGTTCATTCCCCTCATATTGAAATGGTATAAACTTAATCCGTAGATTATTCTACTTAAATCAGCATCATGGTTTACCCACCAGTCATTAAAATTTCGGT
>CAZQWZ010000344.1:0-2017 GCA_964596935.1 uncultured Roseivirgaceae bacterium | reverse complement strand
TTTGGTATTTTAAAACAGGGCAAAAAGTTGCCTTCTATTTCTCCTTTCTTTACTCCATTTAAAAAATTAGCCAACTCAATAGATACTGATGCTTCTACAACCTTTGCTAATTTTATACAGTCCGATGTGTTTAGGCTTAAAAGTAATTTATGGGAAAATAACCTTAACAATGAAGCACATTTTAGAAATGCCTTAACACATGACCAAAAGAATTATCTTGGTGCAGATGTGTTGGCAATAACAGACCACGCCACTATGCAACACTCCATCGAGACGAGAGTGCCTTATTTAGATACTAAAATTGTGCAAGCCGCAAATAACCTTTCAGCAGAAACCCTTTTCAAAAATGGTGCTAAATGGATACTGAAAGAGCAATTGATAAAGTATGATGGTAAGCAGTTTGCTAATCGCAAAAAACAAGGACTGGGGCTGCCTATGGAAGATTGGCTAAGAAAAAACATCCGCTGGTTTGATTTTAATAAACAGGAAAGCCAAATTCACCAATTTGTTAATCAAAAAACAATTCAAGAACTGGTGTCTAAACATAGTTCTGGGAAAGAAAATTTAACACAAGAGCTTTGGCGTATTCTTTTGTTACATCAGTGGTTAAACCATAACTTTACATAAATGAAAGTCCTTTACATCCACCAATACTTTAGAACCCCTGACGAAGGCGGAGCTATTCGTTCCTATTACCTCGCTAAAGGTATGGTGGATAATGGCATTGAAGTTGAACTAATCACATCTCATAATAAACCTTACCAAGAAATTAAAAATATAGAAGGCATTAAGGTACATTATTTGCCTGTTTATTATGATAATGACCTTGGCTTTGGTAAACGGATTTTGGCCTTTTATAAATTTATGCGCTTGGTGCGTAAAAAAGCACGGGAGATAAAACATATTGATGTGTGTTATGCTACTTCAACACCACTTACTATCGGGTTATCTGCGTTAAAAATTAAGAAGGAGCTGGGTATTCCTTATTATTTTGAAGTGCGTGATTTATGGCCCGAAGCTCCTGTTCAACTTGGTTTTATCAAAAACAGGTTTCTGAAAGCTTACCTAGAGTGGCTTGAAAAAAAAGTGTATAAGCATGCCGATAAAATTATTGCTTTATCTCCAGGTATAAAAGAGCAAATAGAGCGGAGGCAACCAAATAAAACTGTGGAAGTAATTCCGAACATGTCGGATATAGATTTTTTTAAACCAGAAACCAAAAATCCCGAACTAGAGGAGTTGTTTAATGTAAAAGATAAAATGGTAGTTTCCTACTTTGGAGCTATTGGAGCAGCCAATCACTTAGAGTATTTATTAGCCGCAGCCAATGCTTCTCTTAAGGCCAAGCTGCCTGTAGTGTTCTTAATTATTGGTGTAGGCTCACAAACAGATAAGATTAAGTATATTGCAAAGCATTTTAATTTAACTAACGTACGATTTATTCAGTTTCAAAATAAGCATAATCTTAAACGATTACTAAATGTAACAGATGCTGCCTATGTATCTTTTGCTAAAAAGCCAATACTTGAAACCAACAGCCCTAATAAATTTTTTGATGCACTCGCTTCTGGTAAACTTATTATAACCAATACCAAAGGTTGGGTAAAAGATATTTGTGAAAAGAATAAATGTGGCTTTTATTACGACCCCAACAAACCAGAAGATTTTGTGAATCATATTCAGCAGTTTTTACAAGAAAAAGGTCGTTTGCAAAAATTTCAGTTGAACTCTAGAATTGTTGGAGAAACTCAATTTTCGAGAACCGCACAAGTTGAAAAGTTAATGGCAATTTTAAGATAAGTAGCTGCTTCAATGTAGCTCAAATCACAAGTAAATAAATTATCAATAGGTATATTTGAATTAGGGTTTAAATAAACGCTTATGCGACTTTATTCTAATTTTTTAATCGCCTTACTTGTCTTCGTTTTTTTTAACGGCTTTTCTCAGCAAGTAAAAATCACATCAAGTATTCCTCAAAACAACAGTGCTTATGGCTATAGCGTAAGCCAAAACAATG
>CAZQWZ010000343.1:0-2026 GCA_964596935.1 uncultured Roseivirgaceae bacterium | reverse complement strand
AACACCCTCTGGGAATTCGGATTTCCGTTGAGTTTCCTCGATAAAGCTCAATTTTAGAATGATTGGTTTATCACTTAATTCTGCTGGGAACAATCCATTAACCTCCTCTTTTAATTGTAGCTTCTCCCGGCATCCTGCTAAAATAATTACTAGCATCACTAATTGTGTAAATTTCATTTTCATATATATTTAGGTTTAGTAAAATTTCTAATAGTTAAAATCTTATTACTTTATTACTTTATTACTTTATTACTTTATTATATACATTTGTTAATATATTTTCAAAATTGAGGATTTGTTTTATAAGGTGCAATCCTACTAAAGGGTGAAATTTGCCTCCTACTTTAGTAGGATAAGAAATAGACAAAAGGAGGAGAAGTGGATAATAATTAGGGGATTCCACAATCCTGATTATTATCGGTGTGGGAAAGGATAAGTTATATTTTTAGCTAACAAAGCATTTTTATGATACGAATTGTAATTGCAGAAGACCATATTGTTGTAGCAGAGGGGTTTAAATCACTTTTAGATAAAGTGAAAGGGATTAAAATTGTAAAAATTGTTGAGAATGGGAAAAAACTGATTGCTTTTATTGAAAGCAACTCTGTTGAGTTAATAATTATGGATGTAATGATGCCTGTTATGGATGGGCTAGAAGCTACCGCCATCATTAAAAAGAAGTACCCTAAAATAAAAATACTTGTTTTATCGGTTAGCCATAAACCGCTACATGTGCAAAGTGCTTTAGATGCAGGTGCAGATGGGTATTTATTAAAGGAAACCAATAAAAACGAATTAGTAAGTGCTATAAACCTTTTAATGGAGGGTAAAACATACTATGCCCAAAAAGTAACCAAATCTCTTATTGGAAAAAGCTTAACAAATAAGGAAAAAATTAAATTAACTGACAGAGAAGTGGAAGTGCTTACCTTATTAGCAGAAGGTGCCTCAGCAAAGAAAATTGCATTTGAATTAAACATTGGAGAAAATACGGTTAAAACCTACCGCACTAATTTGTTCGAAAAATTTGATGTAAAAAAAACAATTGTATTGATTACAAAAGCTCTCAAGGAAGGTTATCTATAATAGCACGTTGAAGTTATTCCTTTAAAATCCAACACTTATAGAGCCATCGCCACTGGTAATGTTGGTTGATAAACCTATTTTAACTCCATAGCCATTATAGTTGCCATCAATAAACGAGGCTGATGCTTCTACTCTAAGAATACGAAATAGATTATCTAACCCGTAACCAACTTCGATATAATTACCCAATAAAGGCGTAGTTAAATAACTTACATAAGCCAATTCTTTTACACCCGTCATTCGTAAAATAGGTAATTGTGTAAATAAGAATTTTCTAAACTGATAAAGCACTTGTGCCGAAGCATATTTATCAGCTGTACTGTTTAAATAGTAAGGAAGCAATCGGTAACTACCCACAGGGTTTTCCATTAAAAAGGGAGTTTCGTTACCTGCAAAATGTTGGTAATCTATAAAAGTAGTTGGGTTGCTACCTAAAAATGATCCTGCACGAGCATCTATAAAAAATTGACCTCGAATACCTGGCCTAAAGTTTTGGGTATATCCTATTTCTAGGTGTTGAAAATCTGCTTCTGTGTTTCCAAAAGGTAAGCCCGCTCTAAAACTTGCATCAAATGTTGGCGAAGAGGAGTTAATTACTTGTTTTTTGCCATTTCTAATGCTGTATCTCAACCACGGTCTATATTCTAATTTAGCGTTAAAAAGAAAGGCATCATTCTCAACAAATTCTGTGGAGGCTACCTCGATATTCTCTGGCGTATTAGAGGTATATTCTTTTGATTTTTTAGACCATGTATAATCACTGGTATTGGCTAAAGGAATCCTTTTTTCAATAGTAGCCCCAACATTATACGATAGCTTATCTGAAAAATATCCTTTGTTAGAGGCAGATAAATACCTCGATTCGTACAGCTTTAAATAATTTCCTTTCCAAAAAATTGAAGTAAGCGTATTTACCAAGGGTGTAATGGGGTTATCATTA
>CAZQWZ010000342.1:0-2029 GCA_964596935.1 uncultured Roseivirgaceae bacterium | reverse complement strand
TTTTTAACGAAAAAGACAGACAAAAGAGCTAGTAAAAAAGGAGTGGTTATTCTTTAACAGTGCCTAACCACGAAGTAATACCAAGAATGCACAGAGAAAAAGAAGAAAGACTAAATGGGAATAATAATTCGACAAAGCTTAATTTCAACCATACTTACCTACTTGGGAGTGGTTATTGGTTATGTTAATTTATTAATTCTTTTTCCAAAATATATGACGGTTGAAGAAGTTGGACTTCAACGCACTATACAAGATGCCGCCATGCTAATGGTGCCTTTTGTACAATTAG
Source organism: uncultured Roseivirgaceae bacterium (assembly GCA_964596935.1). Classification (GTDB taxonomy): domain Bacteria; phylum Bacteroidota; class Bacteroidia; order Cytophagales; family Cyclobacteriaceae; genus JAKISE01. The sequence continues at coordinate 1,740 of CAZQWZ010000342.1, read as the reverse complement.
GTATTAGTCAGTTATTAATTAAATATTACCCCAGTTATAAAAACAAATCACATTATTCAGAATTTGTATCCTTAATTTTTATCCTATTTATAATAGCATCTATCTTATTTACAAGCCTGTTTTTTATTTTTAAAGGAGAAATTACCACCTATTTTAGCCAAAATTCTAACTCGGTAAATGAATACCTCCTCTACATTTTTGGATTAGCCATTTTAATGGCAATGCACCAAGTTTTGGTAGCCTTTGCGCAATCGTTGCATAATATAGTGCTACCCAATTTTTTAAAGGAAGTACTGTTAAGAGCAATAACATTAGCAGCTGTTATTCTTTTTGCTATAAAAACGATTAATTTTCACCAGTTTATTATTCTACTAATTGCAGCTTACCTGCTCAATTTTATTATACTCTTAGTTTTTCTACTTACCAAAAAAATACTAACACTCTCCTATAAGTTTGAGCATTTAACATGGAGCACCATCAAAAAAATGCTCTCTTATTCGTTATTTACGTTTTTAGGAGCCAGTGGAATTTTAATAATAGGTAAGGTAGATAGTATTATGGTTACTGGTATGATGGGCCTAGAGGCAACGGGTATTTACACTACCGCATTTTACATTGCCGTTTTAATAGAACTACCCAAAAGAGCCGTTGCTCAAATAGGAATGCCCATTATTTCCAACGCCTATAAAAACAATAATTTAGAGGAAATTAAAACAATTTACACCAAAAGCTCTATCAATAACCTCATCATAGGATCCCTTCTTTTTATAGGTATATGGATAAACCTAGACTCTATTTATTCGCTCATTCCAAATTCAGAAATCTATGCTTTGGGCAAGTGGGTGGTACTTATAATAGGTGCTGGCAAGTTAATAGATATGGTGGCTGGGTTAAATGGCGAAATTATTGTGATGTCGAAGCATTACCGTGTAAATGTATATTTGGTTGTACTGCTTACTGTTTTTACTATTAGTGCCAATTATATTTTAATACCTATTTACGGGCTAGAAGGAGCTGCGATAGGCTCTAGCTTAGCTTTGCTATTTTTTAATACAAGCAAGTTTGGTTTTTTGTGGTGGAAAGAAAAGATTCAACCCTTTTCATTTCAAACAGTTAAAATGTTAGGTATTGCAATTCTTACACTATCGGCAGGACTTAATGCTCCCATTATGGAAAATATTTTTATCGATATTATTTACCGATCGGCACTTGTTGTCCTACTTTTTGGAGGGTTGGTGCTATGGCTTAAGCCAAGCGAAGATGTGGATTTGTTAGTAAAGGCTATTCTTAAAAAAGTAAAACAATTATTTTGATTTGCGTGCGTAATTGCATACGCTTGAGCTATGAAGTCATTATCTATTACTGAAGTAAGAAAGAATATATATCAACTGATTGACCAAACAAATGAAACTCACGAGCCAATTCAAATTACAGGAAAGCGTAATAATGCTATTTTGGTAAGTGAAAAAGACTGGCGTTCGATTCAAGAAACTTTATGCCTTACCTCCATACCTAAGATGAAAGATTCTATCATAAAAGGATTAAACACTCCTTTAAATGAAATCTCCGAAGAGCTTACATGGTAAAAATACACCCTTGTTTACACAAAACAAGCTCAAAAAGATGCAAAGAAAATTAGCTTAACTGGTCTAAAAATAAAAGTTCAAAACCTACTGCGCCTGCTAGAACAAGACCCATTTAACACCTACCCCCCATTTGAAAAACTTGTTGGAGATTTAA
>CAZQWZ010000341.1:0-2031 GCA_964596935.1 uncultured Roseivirgaceae bacterium | reverse complement strand
AAACGAAACCCATATTTTTACAACTTTAGCATCTCAATATAAGCATCCTTTTAAAGATGCTAAAACTTTGTTTTTAGGTAATTATTTAGCGTTAAACCAAAAAAAGTCATTCGCATTAATTTCTAATGAACACCATTAGAATATTTTGTTGATAAACTACCCCGAGGCAGAGTCATCGGAGTATTAAGTTGAATTTGTTTTCCGACCCAAGGATCGGAGTATTAAACCAAATGGGCTTTCGCCCTGCGAATAAATATCTATTAATCAAGTGATTGCTATGCAAAAGTTGCGACAAAAAGTAGTTTTAATTGTTGTAAGAAAAACGTACAGCAAGAAATGGATGTAAAATTTAGCTTCGCAGACAAAGAAATTACCCCCTTGAAGGGGGATGGTTTTTATGAAAAAATGCTTGATAAAACAGGGTTGTTAACCGAGTTGGTTTCATCAAATTTACTAACCCAGCAATCCAACATGGGTTATAGCCCTAAACAACTAATTACCTGTTTATTGGTCAGCATTTGGTGTGGAGCAAACAAATTTGAGCATTAGAAGCTCTACAGGTATTTAATGAAATGGAGATGCAATGCCCCCTATATTGAAAAAAAGGAGATAGGTGCGTTGGTATCTATCTCCTTTTTTTGTACAACATATCGTCCTCCTTTTTGATCGAAAAACAAATCGGGCCAATAACAATGTTGTTTAATGGTTGTCATAAGAAAACAATATTTTAATATTCTCTACGACTGTAATTTAATAAACTATGCAGAAACTAAAAATGACATTTAAAGTGATAGGAATTTCAATTATAGGAATAATAATAGCAATAGTTCTTATTGCCACTCTTTATCTCAACCTAAGCCCCCAGTTTGGTAAAAGTCCAACGAAAGAACAGAAAGCAGTATATGCCGAAGAAGGCCATTATAAAGACGGCAAGTTTTTGAACGAAACTCGTACAGAGATGGATCTTCAGTTTTGGCGTATGTTAAAAAAAATTCTTAATCCACAGCCTAACCGTACACCAAAAGTTGATATTAAGGTTGAAAAAATTGATTCACTAGAAATGGTTAACCATGAGCCCAACATTACTCAGCTAACTTGGTTTGGACACTCTGCTTTCTTATTGGAACTTGATGGTAAGAAAATATTGCTCGACCCTATGTTTGGAATAAGTCCATCACCAGTACCCCTGTTGGCTGGTAAACGACACTCTAAAGAGTTACCTATCACTATCGAAAAACTACCTTTTATTGATGCCGTAATTTTTTCGCACGATCATTACGATCATTTAGATTATGGCTCTATTCAAAAGTTAAAAGATAAAGTTGGGCAATGGTTTACTCCATTAGGTGTTGGAAACCATTTAATTGAATGGGGAGTGCCCGAAGAAAATGTGCACCAACTAAACTGGTGGGATACCATTATGTTCGATCAAATTGAATTGGTATGTACTCCTGCACGCCATTTTTCAGGCAGAGGAATTACCGATCGAAACACTACCCTTTGGGCTTCGTGGGTAATTAAAGGGGCTAATGAAAACATCTACTTTAGTGGAGATGGTGGCTATGGGCCACATTTTAAAGAAATTGGTGATAAGTATGGGCCCTTCGATATTTCGATGATGGAATGTGGGCAGTATAATAAAGATTGGCAGGCCATACATATGCTGCCCGAAGAAACCGCTCAAGCAGCCGTTGATTTACAGAGCAAACTTTTTATTCCCATCCATTGGGGTGCATTTACATTAGCCTTCCACGATTGGATCGACCCTGTAGAAAGGGTTACCAAAGCAGCTGAGAAATTAAACCAACCTGTAACCACGCCTAAGATTGGGGAGTCTGTTATTGTGGGTGCTTCTGAATACCCAACCACTAAATGGTGGACTGAATATTAGTTTTTTCTACGATAAAATTTGGAGTTAAAACAGTAAGTATATTACATTTGTACATACAAATAAAGTACCTACAATGAAAAATTACTATCGTGCGGTTTTTCAACTTATAAAAACAGGCCACAGCATAACTGATGGGGTTA
>CAZQWZ010000340.1:0-2039 GCA_964596935.1 uncultured Roseivirgaceae bacterium | reverse complement strand
AGCTTAAATGTGAACTATACTTTTTAAGTGGTTTGTAATCTACTATTTTACAACGTAGTAAGGAGTTTTACCAGATATAATAGATTCCTTAGGATGACTTATAACAAGAAGCTAGTCTTTCTTAGCTGCTCGCTGCGATCCTCCAATTATCACCTTTAACATCCCTACCATAGAAATGCCTAAAAAAGCAATATGTAAATACGGCTCTTCGTTTCGAATCGATTGTTCCACGCGAACAATACTTATTCCAATAACGATGCTACTCAGAATTATTAATGCAATTGCTAGTTTAGACAATGGGATTTTATCATTCATAGAAAAGGGGGTTTTTATATCCAATCCAAAAAGTCTTTTTTAGTTTTCCCCAACAACCTTAATCCGTTTTTAATGATAAACTCAGGTACTGGATCTACATGGCTTTGGATAGTTATTGGTCTAAGTAAATCAGCTCTAGACCAATGCTCATGACCACCTTTTTTTCTGTTACAGGTACACCCCTGATCTTTTAAAAAATCTCGATATAATTTAAGAGGTATATTCCTTAGATGACTACCTGCCATAACTTATTAATAGGCAAGTTCAACTTCTCCCCTAGAAACTTTGTAATCCTTATTGTTCACAATTTCACTATATGCCTTATTTTTAGCTATAAGATCAGTGTCTTTAGGAGGGTTAAATTTTGGTTTCTTTTTAGATCCTTTTAGCTGCCAACCCAATTTTAAAAGAACTTTGTTCAAGGTGTGCTTATTATGAGTATAAGTCATAAACTCATGAAATGCCACATTAAAAGATTCAAGTGCTTCTTTTCTCGAATATCCATACCCTGACAAATCAAATGCTGGCGAATAAATTACCGTTACGTCTTCCTCTTTAAACTCTATTAGAGAAAGACCAACATGATACGTGCCATTATCAAAGCCTGCATCTGCGGAAAAACTTAAATTTGTCATAAAGTTTAATAATTAAAGTTCAAATATATCAAATTTATAAAAACACCTCCCAATTCTCTGGTTATTTAATCGAAAGAATTCCCCGTATGCTTGCATCGGGTGTTGCGTGAAGAGTATTACTTTGTAAGATGGACGAGAAACATATTACGAAGAGCCATAACAAAAGTTTGCTTTTGTATCATTTCGTATGTCCCTCAAAGTATAGGAGGGAATTTTTCGCAAAAGAGGTTGAAAATACCCTGAAAGAGACATGTGAAGGGATATTCCTTCGATACGAGATAAGATTTGTAGAGATAGGGTTGGATGAAGACCATGTTCATTTTCTAGTACAGAGTGTTCCGATGTATTCACCAAAAAAGGTAATCCAAATAATAAAAAGCATAACAGCGGTTGAAATTTTCAAGCACCACCCAGAAGTAAAGCAAAAGTTATGGGGTGGCAAGTTTTGGACAGGCTAATGGAGGAGCTATGTCGGAAAGAGCAGCAGCATTTGTTATTATTGGGCACGAAATATGGCATTTAGATATTATTAAAGATAGATATTTATAGTATGTTAGAAATAATGCCATATTAACATTGAAATGCCGCATTAGATTGATTCTTTTTCACACTCTCCTCGTTAAAATAATATAGCATAACCAGTTATGCTATATTATTTTGCCTCAATTTTGTAAAAAATAGTTCAATCTAATTATTACTACATCTCAAAATTAAAATGGCATAAGACCAAACTGCGAACATTGTGGCAAAGACTTGCCAAACACCTCAACAGAAGCAATGATATGCAGCTTTGAGTGCACTTATTGTGTAAACTGCGCAACTAATATATTTAAAAATGTGTGCCCAACTTGTGGTGGTAATTTTGAAACAAGACCCATTCGCCCAGCAACAATGGTTAAAAAATACCCTGTGTTAACCAAAAAACTTATAGCACCCAAAGATTTAGTAAAAGCGCAAAAATTAATTGATACGTATGGTGACACACCTCCACAAAAAAGATGAGTTACTCGTTGGAAACCTACAAGCCAAGAACGATTAAACTACCCCGAGGCAGAGCCATCGGAGTATTAGTTGGAGTTTGCTTTGCAA
>CAZQWZ010000339.1:0-2046 GCA_964596935.1 uncultured Roseivirgaceae bacterium | reverse complement strand
GCTGCTAACAAACCGGCAGATATAGAACTCATCCACATCATATCTCTAGTTAGTGGTTTTGATAGACTATCTATTGGCCAATCTGCTATGTCCAAAATAAACCGAGCAGGTAAATTTATTGTTGGAAAGGAGGCAAGACCCCAAAGTAAGGAAAAAATAATTAATATAATAGCCGTCGTTTTAACAAACTTTCCGCGTGTTTCTAAAGTCATAATAGTATCTCCTGAAAATAAGAAATCGCATTCTAGATAGATTTAGTCGGTAAAACAATTACCTTGAAGGTAATGGTAAATATTCAGTAACGGGATATAATGTTGATATGAAAATACAAATAGGTAATATATTAAGGTGCTGGCGTAAACGATATCGTTACAGCCAACTGCAACTAGCAACTGAATTAGGTGTATCAAGTAAACATATTAGTTTTATCGAAACAGGCCGATCTCGACCATCAAGACAAATGTTACTCAATATTGCTTTGTTTTTGAATGTGGCAAAAAGCGAAATAAATCGTGCTTTGATTACGGCTGGTTTTGCACCCGCTTACCACAAACTTAATATTGAAGATGAAAAATTAAAACCTGTACTCTCAGCATTCAATCAAATGCTCGAAAACCATATGCCTTATCCTGCCATTGTATTAAATCAATCGTGGGATTTAGTGCAGGTTAATCGTGCGGCGGTTGAATTATTGACACAGGTTGGATTTGTTGGCGAATCTAATTTTTTACAAGCGTTAATTAATGACGATGAATCAGACACCTCAATAATCAATTGGCAAGAGTCAATGGCACAAGTTTTAATTCGTTTGCGTAATGAAATTTGCACCCTTGGAGGTCACGAGCAACTCGAAAATTACGAGAAACAATTGTCTAAAAAGGTAAACGATAAAACCATACTGGATGTTTTTCAAAGTAATGACACAGTTTTAACGACGCAAATAAAAATAAAAGAAGATCGCTATTCTTTATTTTCTATTATTGCCAATTTGGGATCTGTGCAGGATGTTGTAATTAGTGAATTTAAAATAGAGCTTATGTTTCCTGCTGATGAGGCGACCAAAGAATATTTCCGTGGTATTAATTAGTCTCAAAAATGCGGGTAGGTTAGTAACTCTTTAGCCACATCAATCCCCAAAGCTCCTAGCCACCTACTATAATCTCACTTCCTACCGTGACCTTCAAACAAACATTTTGATAAATATTTGTTTGAAGATTTCTCTAATTTAAAATATACCCTAAAAACGCGACACATTACCGAGTCCATGTCGAAAGCTTGATAATATATTTTAGGCCGCTATTAGAGGTTTAACATTAAGCACGCCACGATTCGCTTCAGCTTGCCAAAGGTCGTATTGTGATTGCTGGTTTAACCAGCTTTCTGACGAGGTATTAAATGCAATGGAAAGTCTTACAGCCATTTCTGGGCTAATGCCTGCTTTGCCATTAATTATGCTGGATAATGTTTTTCTGCTAACACCAAGAGCTGCTGCTGCTGCAGTGATGGTTAATTCTAGAGGATCTAAACAAAGTTCTTTAATAATTTCGCCTGGATGTGGCGGGTTGTGCATTAGCATAATTTCACCTCAGTGATAATCTTCGTAATTGACGATTTCTGCATGCTCTCCATTAAAACGAAAAGTCACTCTCCAATTGCCGTTAACCCGAACAGACCATATATCAGATCGATTGCCAGTTAACGGATGCAAAAATAATCCTGGTAACTTCATATCATTTGGAGAAGTAGAGGCGTTAAGGCGACCTAAAATAAGCTTAAGCCGTTTTGAATGTTTCACTTGAATGCCAGAGGTTTTCCCTAATTTAAAGAATTTCTCAAGACCTTTATGTTTAAACGATAGAATCACAAAAGAACTGTAACCCGATACGTATCAGGTGTCAATTTGTTTTCATGTCATTGAGACCATGTCGCACGTTAACTTCTATAGCTTATTTAGCTGACTGAATATGTTGGCTTATCATGCGAACTAGCTCAGGCACTAATTCTTTAGGCAAATCATGCCCCATTCCATCAATAAGTTGAAGATCT
>CAZQWZ010000338.1:0-2051 GCA_964596935.1 uncultured Roseivirgaceae bacterium | reverse complement strand
AAATAAAGTAAGTAGTGATGAAGCTTACCTCATCACTACTTACCTATGTTTTCTTATATATTGTTAGGCACTTTTATTCTATAGCTGGAAAACTAAAATAAACACGCACTAAATAAACCTGCTTATCATTTAAATGAGTTTCATCTAAGAGCATAATTATTTTGTCACCAGGGTTACTACCGAAAATTTCTATGATTTCGTTATAACTAGTTTTGTCAAACCATTCTCTAGTTTTAAAATCCTTTTTCTTTAATATTGATTTCTCAACTTTTTGATAGTAGAATTGCAAATCCATCCATTCTGGTGTATAGCTTAAGAAACTAAAAGTTAAATCATTATTAAACTTTCCAACTCTTTTTTGTATCACGTAAATTCTCCCTCCGTCAAAAGGATAAACAGTAGAGCTATCATTTTTATGCCTAAAGATGGTTTGGGTTACTCGATTTTGATCAATTTGTTCGAATTTGACAAATAAAGTGTCTATTTGTGCTTTTAGCAAGAATGGCACTAACAAGATAATAAATGTTATAAAATGTTTCATATTAATTACACTTATTCGTTAAACTTTCTTGATCGGCTATTCTAAGATACTCACCATAGATTTCTTGTTTCCCTTTATTAACAATATCTGTTTGAAACTGTTCTGTTTCTTGCAATCCTACCCAAGCCATATAATAAAACATATCATTCCAAGAAAAAGGGTCTCCTAGTACATCTGATGTATCATTCCCATGATTAATAAACGCCTGTGAACTTAACAAAGGATGTAGTTCAGCTAACCCACTTGCAATAAACTCGATATAATAATCAGCCATATACTCGTGCTGCCAACCAGGGTTTACACCTGAAACGTAATTACCATAAGTGTTGTAGTATTCCCAAATCATCATAAATGGGTCATCACCTTGGTAATTAGCTGCAAACTGTTCTAAATGATTGTAATAGCCTGCTTCAATTACCATTCTTTTCAGTTCGGCATGTATCATTTCATGCAGTATGGTTCTTGCTACACTTAACTTAGACCGATTTAATTTTTGGCTGTTTAAATTAATTGTGATGGAAGCATTGCTTAGCGTACCTGTTGTTACTGTATTGCCATTTACCGTACTACCTAAATCTTTTACATCTAAGCAAAGGGCTGATTCTGGGTTACTTTTCAAAAACCCTGCCAATACTTCATATCCAGCATTGCTTGCTTTCAGTTTATTCCATACATCCAAAAGGCATGAGTTATTTTTGAATGCATCTTTAATACACACATCTAGTTCCCATTTATCTGCAACAGACAATGTTCCTTCTCCACCATTTTCTCTTATATCTTGTAAACTAATAGTTTCCATGCCCATTCCTCCATTTCCGCCATACGGATCATTGTCATCCCAGTTAGGAAAACCGCCTCCTGTCCCTCCAATAGAAACACAATTGGTTTCTGTTTCATAATAACATCCAATAATTTGTCCTCCTACAGAAGTACAAATTTGCCAAGTAGTTGTAGTACATGTTGTGCCAGACGACCTTCCATTTTCAGGCTCATTGTCTACGCTTTTGCCCTCTAATATAGTGTTTTCTGCTATTACTTCTCCATCCATATTCAATATTTTAAAATAACCGTTATATTGATGCCATCCTGAAAATTCGCCAACTTCTGCTAACCAATCTGTATCTATTTCATAAACAAATACCCTGCCTATTAACTCATAATTTTCATTCTCTGAAATAATGAATTTCTTCATCGTCAGGTGATCGTCTGTTATAAAAGAAAAACTATAATGAGTTATTCCTATTTCTGGGTTATCTCTTTTTACGGCATGTTCAAAATCAATTTCGCTAAATAATGAACTTGATTTGCCTTTGGGTTGAGGTGTACTGGTAAATTGGCTAACAATCTTTTGTAAATGAGGATTTTCAGATAGCAATAAGAATTCGACTTTAGGCTTGTCTTGGGGTATAAAGGGCTCTTCATAAGTAGTACACGAACTTGTATGTAGTAATAAACTTACAATAATGAGTAAGTGAAGTATTCCTTTAGTTTGTTTTTTCTCCATTTCTGT
>CAZQWZ010000337.1:0-2066 GCA_964596935.1 uncultured Roseivirgaceae bacterium | reverse complement strand
AACGTTTAGCTTATGCCTCAACCTCAATCCCCATTTGGCGCATAAGCTCGCAGGCATTAAAGCTAGAACAGATGCCTTCTTTTATGGTATAATCAAATGTGATTTTTCCTTTCGTTATATCACTTTCAAAACTAAAGTTTTGCACAAAATCTTCTTTGGCTGCAAGCTCCCCTAACTCTAAATCGTGGGTAGAAATAAAACCAGTTGCCTCTAGTTTATGAAGTTGCCTTATTAATGCTTCGGCCCCTTTATGCCTATCGGCAGAATTGGTTCCTTTTAGTATTTCATCTAAAAAATACAAGCATTGTTCACCTGATTTAATTTTATTAATCAGCTGTTTTATGCGATCAAGCTCGGCATAAAAGGAAGACACACTTTCGGATAAATTGTCTTTCACTCGCATTGCGGTAAATACTTGTGCATCGGGGTTAATGGTAAATTCTTTGGCTCTAACAGGAGCACCAATTTGTGCAAACACCCAACTGACTGCCACCGTTCTTAAAAAAGTACTTTTACCTGCCATATTAGGCCCGGTAATTAGGCTGGTATTTCCCGTGCCTTTAAAACTAAAATTATTAGAAACCCCTTTCGTTCCAAGCATTGGGTGCACTAACTCGGTAGCTTCAAAATAATAATCGGCCTCAGAAAACGAAGGGGCAATCCATGTTGGATGGTTAAAATATAAGCCAGAAAGGCTTATCAGACACTCCGTTGTTGCCAATGCTTCGAACCACTCTTCAACATGTTTTGCATTTTCATTTCTCCATTCTTCTAACTTTATCAATCCCCTTATATCTAATAAAAAGGGGATATTTACAAAGGCATGCATCATGCTATTTCGTGATTCCAGATTGTTAAGAAGTTGATGTAAACGATTAATTTCTTTGCCTGCATTTTTGGTAGATGCAATCGCTGTTTTAATACTTATTAAATAATCTGACTTAAAGGAAGATTGCTCTACTATTGATAATTGCTTTGCCAATACACGTAAGGTTGCCAACGCTTTAAAGGTATCGTTAACCGTTTTAGAAGCGTATTTGTGCTGTTTGCCCAGCAATAATGCAGAGGCAATAAATCCTGGAATTAATAATGAATATGTGAAATCATAAAAATATGCACCCGTACCAATGGCAAGAGCCAAAATAGGGAGAACAACTATTACCCATTTCAAAACCTTATTTTGCAAAAGAATAGGCTCTTGGTGAAGCCAACTTTTAAAACTTTCTACCTCTTTCTTGTTAATTTTTTCTGATAAACCAACCGCTCTATAGGTAAGGCACCACTCTTGGTTATCCCTTAATTCTTTTGCGGCAGATTGTCGCTTTAGAATTTCATTTTGATTGTTATCAATTTTATCTCGTTTGTTCAAAAGCCAGCTGGCTAATTTTTGCTTTCCAAAAAAAGAGGTGGTTTGATTTATAAGCTGAAAAATTGATTTCTCACCAAATAAATCAAGGTCTGCGCTATACGCGTGATTATCATTTTTAAATTCATCTCCTCCATTAATAGTGCTGTAGTTGCCACTAAGTTTTTCAAGTTCTAGTTTTGATAAGCTTACCAAATTAGTAGCCATTAATAATTGAGACTTAACCTTGTTATGGAACTTTATTAAAACTCCTAAAATAATTACAAGCAAAATGGTGAGCAAAATAGAAGCTTGTAATTCGCGTTCGTTTAACTCATATATTATGGTGGTGATAAATACTAAAAAAACAACTACTCTTACCGTTGAAAAAAGGGTTGATTTTGCAGATAACCTTGCTTTGATTTGGCTTTGTTTTTCTAGCTGAATATTATAAAATTTACTTGGGTTCATTTTTTGGTTTCTATAGGTGTAATCTCTGCACAACTGTTGCACAGAGATACGCAAAGAAGCTCAAAGTTACACAACGCTTACGCAGAAGCTTTAGCGAAGGCGCAGAGAAAAAGTGCGTTACTAAATAGAGCCCGTCTATAAAGTCGGTGCCTGATTCAGAAAGTTGGCTATCAAGGCTTGTGCAGTCTAAAAAAACGGAGTTTACAGGTGTAAATAGGCGTAGCCGAGTATTTTTTAGACAAGCGTAACG
>CAZQWZ010000336.1:0-2071 GCA_964596935.1 uncultured Roseivirgaceae bacterium | reverse complement strand
TGCTTTCAGATGAAACTTCGGCCTTAACCGATTCGTTCCAGGATGGACTGGTGGCGCCACCAGTTTATACCCGCCCAGCCGATTATAAAGGACTTAAAACGCCAGAAGTTTTACTTTCGGGTCACGCTAAAAAAATCGAAGATTGGCGTCACGATGAGGCTGTTAAAAGGACTGAAGAGAGAAGGCCTAATTTAGAAAAGTAAGGTAGGCTATGCTGTTTGGTAAACTGACGTGTATAGAGCGGATTCGAGGAATCCCTTTAAGCTTAAATCCTCATCCAATTTAGGCCAGTGAACCCCCATAGGGCTAATTTCATAGGTTTGAAGTTGCTGCAAAGAAGCTTTTGAAAAGCTTTTGTATTTGCTAATTGACTCTTTCAATATCTTTTTATTGTTTAAAACAATTAGCATTAAATCTAATTCGGTGTCAAAAAAAAGCTTTTGTATTTGCAGTTTTTCTTTAGCTATTAATTGATCTAACGCATCTGGATACAGGTTAAACAAAGAAGCAGATTTTCCTTCTTTTTCAATAGTTGAAAGATTCTCCAAATAAGCCATCGTTGATTTATGTATAATGGGTTTCATTCCATTTGTTTAATATAAATTCGTAATACTCTACTATTATCTCAAGAATTCTTTTTAGTTCTTTCGACTTAAAGCCATAATTAGATTGGATAAAAATTTCGGGCTCCAATATAATTTTTGTTTCACATCCTCCTTTAATCACATGTACGTGTATTGGCAGGTGGTCGTTTGTATAAATATAAACTTTATAGCCATTAATCTCTAGTATTTTAGGCATATAAAAAAGGTGCTTTCATTTCTATTTTACAAAATACCTAGTAAAGGTAACATTCTTTTCTATTACAAAATATTTTAAAAATGACTGGTGGTTGAAGCATAATGTTAAGTAAACAGCCACTTTTAATACGTAAACTTATACACAGGATGCCTTCTTGGGTCGTCAAAATCAAAATCGTTAATATCATAATACCTGCCGGGCAACCATATAGAATCTGTTTTTTGCAGGCGGCTGCCGTCTTCTAATAACATATCGAAGTTCATTTTTAACCATTGCTCTCCGATATGAATATTGTACTGTTTAGGAGGCGAATATTGAGACAAATATGCTCCTTTTTCAATTTCAAAAAGGGGCTCAAAGGGACCCAAAGTAATTTTTGTGTTATTCTCAGAAAATCGATTCCATTCCAACTCTATGGTTACTTCTTGAACATTGGGTAATATTGGTTCAAATTCAATAATAAAATCTTCAGTTTGAGAGTACATGCTAATATTATTGAAGGAGGAGGACCCGGGTGTAACAAATCGATTATTTCCACTATTGAATATATGTAAATACTGCTTGCTAAATATTTTTTCCATTTGTGTTTCTTTGCTCATAAATACCATTTCAAAATTACCATTGCTATTTGTGGTTGCATAATGAGAGTCTTCATGCCAACAAGGCACTCCAAAATCACATACCTTGTTATAAACTTCCACTTGTACTCCTTCAATTGGCTCACCTGTGGTAGCCATAATAACATTGCCTGATATATGATAATCATTATTTTTTGTACAAGAACTACTAATGACTACTAGCACAAGAAAAATAATTTGCTTTGTTTTCTTAGATAATTTTTTCATTTTTTCTATTAAATAGTACAAATACTACTCTTCGACTTCTAGTTTAAATCAAATGTTAGTAGAAACACTCCAAAAGCAACAGCTCCTCCTGCCACAATAATTATAACAATCGTAGCACCAGTGCTTGCCGATTTGTGTTGTGCACGGATGCTGACTATATCTTCAATAATAAAATCTTGTGGAAGCATTTCTCCTATTTTGTGCTTACTTCCATAAAGTTTACCATCTCTTATTTCAACTCTTCTTAAATGATAAACTTTACCTTTATTAGTTTTTATCTTTTTAAACCTATCATCAGTAGTGTTAACAACGTGTTCAAGAGATGCAGTGCTATTTTGATATACTTTGCAACTTTGCGCTATTATTAAATAAATAAATAATAACACAACAAACCCATTGTTGGTCTTTAATATCCTCATTTTTTA
>CAZQWZ010000335.1:0-2080 GCA_964596935.1 uncultured Roseivirgaceae bacterium | reverse complement strand
AGAAGAGTTAAAGTTACTATTGAATAAAATCTTTGTATAAATTAGCGCAAAGTTAGAAGATTAAAAGAGAACTTTTGAAAAGGTGTAATAAATAAATTTAACTCTAACCTTAAAAAGTAAATTTAACTCCTGGGCCAATTAAAAAGAATAGGTTTTGACTATTAAATAAATAACCAAAGCCTGCATATAATGGAAAGTTTATTTTTGACTCTGAGTGTAATGGTTGAAATGAAAGCAAGCTTACGGCACCAATATCTCCTTTTGCATCAGGATTGCCCGTTACACTATTAATTGCATTTAAGGCAATAAAGCCCAACCCAAGCCTTAGTGGATTTTGCTTATTAATTTCTCCTTTTTTATAAAATGTAAAATTGGCCATAGTAGCAATACTCAAGCCCGTTAATGAGTTTACATCTGGCTCACCTACCTGAACCACAAATAGACCCGCAGGAAAAGATACTTCGATATCTACAGCCATTTTGTGGCTTCGATAAATTATCGCTTTGCTTTTAAACCCATTACCTCCATACTTATCTTTATCGTGCTCAATCGTAATTTCAATCTTTGACCATGGTCTTAAATCGTGTGTTTTATTCACTAACACATCGTTTATCCTAAGTACGGCATTTGACTCATTATTATGGTTGTAACCCAAACTTCGTATAGACGTGTTATCAGGAACAAGCTTTAACCCTTCAACTTTCCTGCTCTCAATTTGTCTATTGTTTTTATCCCAAAGTCTAATTTCTACATTTATATATTGAACACCGTAAAACCTGTTTTTACTGTCTATTTCATCAAGGTGTGCAACAATTACTACTTCGCCAATTTCAGCATCAAATAATGCTGGTTTATAAAATTTTTCGCTTGTTATTTCATGGTCTCCATTTCCATAATTAATGGTAATAAAGTTTAGTTTCCGGGGTCTTTGATATTCATTAACTAAAAGTTCAAAGCTGGTGGTGTTTTGGTTTAAGCTGATAGGAATTGAACGCTCCTTTATATTAGATGGAATTGTTAATGTAAAATATCTTACTTTATTGTTTTTACGAGCTGTATCAGCAATTGCAAGGTGTTTTCCATCAGAAAAGTTGATTTCAGAGTTAGCTAAACCTGTACCCTGAATTTTTAGTTCTATTTCCTCGCCTGGATATACTATATGGCTTGAAGTCCACTCTTTTCCTGGTCTAAGAATTTCAACTTTTTCAATATTGGGTTTAGGTGCAATATTAAAATTTGTGAAAAAACGATTTCTGTCTCCTTCTTTAATATACAAAAGCCCCCCATCTATTTGATGTAAAGAGTAAGTTCGCATAGATGCAATTACCTTGTTTTGGTTTTCTACATACGCTCTAGTATAAATTTCACCTATTAGCCTTCCTCCTGGTCCTTCTTGGTCTTCTATCCTATAGGTTTTATTAAGCTTTATATTGGGGTTATAATCAAACCAAACTGTAATTGCCTTTTCGCCACGAGGTTCAAAAAAATAGGTGGGTTTGGTAAAATTTAAATAATTAAACTTTGATCGTACAACCCTAACCGTAATCTTAAAATCAAATAGTTCTGAGGATGCATTCCCATGGTCGTTTAAAAAAGGTTTTATCGATTTTAACCCTACAGTTAATGTTTGCAACCCCACAGCATTGGGCTTAATTGTAAGAGATGGCCCATTTGAGGTTTTAACTAGCTTATAGTCTAAGATTCCTTCTGTTTTCCAAGCTGAATTATACTTAATTAAAGCTGGGTTTTTAATAGGCAATGGAATTGTTACTTCTTGGCTATTAAATATTTCTATTTGAGGGCTCAAGTCTTCCAATATTGGAAAAATGAAAGGATACAGTTTCGTCTCTTCTACCTTTATCCCATTACCTGTATCTATTTCGAAAATAAGTTTAGGAAACCCAATGTTAAAAATATTGGTAAACCTAATGTCAACAACATAGGTGTTCTCTTCTGTTTTAATTATTGAATCAAGTTGTTCGTATCCTGGAGATTTTATAAACCTTATAGATCTAACTTCTAATGCAGGATTTGTCTTTATCGTTACTTGAACTTCTTGAGAAGGTTTATCAAGCACAAA
>CAZQWZ010000334.1:0-2087 GCA_964596935.1 uncultured Roseivirgaceae bacterium | reverse complement strand
TAATCCCCAATTGATTGTAATAAATAGACAGTCCTAATACACTTATGCCTAAAAACATGCCAAAAGTGCCCATTAGTAATAATGGTTTACGTCCCCATTTATCTACTTGATAAATGGCCACAAAAGTGAATACAAGGTTTACAGCTCCTAATAATAATTGTTGTTTAAGGGCGTCTTCTGGTCCATAGCCTAGGGCATTGCTAAAAATTTCAGCACCGTAATATAAAATGGCGTTAATACCTGTTACTTGCTGTAAAATGGATAAAACAACCCCTAGCATTAAAACAAATAATAAGCCTTTTGAAAACACCGATACGTTTGCTTTATTAGTGTCGTTAAGTATCGATTTTTTTATGGTATTGAATTCCTTCTCTGCTGCTTCAAATGAAGTTGTAATGTTTTGAAGCACTTTTTTTGCTTCTTCGTCTCGTCCTTTCATAACTAACCACCGAGGGCTATGAGGCACAAAAAATAATAAAACAAAAAATGAGATGGCAGGAATTAACTCCGACCAAAACATTATTCTCCAACCTCGTGTTACATTATAGGTGTGAATTACCTCTATTTCTTTGGGTACTAAGCCTGAGGTGTTTCCTCCTCCAATAATATAAGTAGCTAAAAAAACGATAAAAAAACCAAAAACAATGGCTAATTGATAATAAGAAACCAATTTGCCTCTTTCTTTTGGAGGGGCAATTTCAGCAATATACATTGGAGCTGCCATAGAAGCGATGCCCACTCCAATGCCTCCAATTATTCTAAAGATAACTAAAACGGTAAGCGAATCTGGTATGCCAGAGCCCCAAGCTGAAATGGCAAACATAAAGGCTGCAATTAATAAGGCATACTTTCTACTAAATTTTGTACTTAGCCAACCTGCCAGTAAGGCGCCAATTAAACAACCATACAAGGCACTGCTAACGGCTATGCCTTGTTCTATTTTGGTAAAGCCAAAATATTCGGTAAAGTAAAGTTGAGAGCCTCCAATAACACCTGTATCGTAGCCAAAAAGAAAGCCGCCAATGGCAGCTACGGCAGTAATAGATAAAATATATTTTTTATGAGAAAGTTGCTTGTCTATTGTCATTTTCTAAATTTTAATCGCAGGGCGATAGCCCATTTGGTTTAATTCCCTGACCTTTTGGGTCGGAAACAAGATTGTTTGCAAAGCAAACTCTAACTAATACTCCGATGGCTCTGCCTCGGGGTAGTTTAATTTTTAAACACCCGTACAAAATCTATTTCCATTCGTTGAGGCCATATTGAAGCATCAATACCTTTTTTTCCTCCCCAATTACCTCCAACGGCAATATTAAGTATAAGATTAAATGGTTTATCAAAAGGCCATTCTTTATGGCCGTTGCCTGTGTTTTCAAAATGATTATACATTATATCATCCACGAAAAAAGAAATTCCTTTTTCGTTCCATTCTACTGCATATATATGAAACTGGGTATCAACTTCTTTAAGTTCAATAGTTTTACCCTTTTGAGTGCCTTTTAAATGATTAAAATTTTCGGTATGCACTGTCCCATGAATTTTACCATGGTCAAAACCCACATGTTCCATAATGTCAATCTCGCCACTTTTAGGCCAAGTGCCATACTGATTATTGGTAGGAAGCATCCAAATAGCGGGCCAAGTGCCTGTGCCGCTTGGCAATTTAGCCTTTACTTCTATACGACCATATAGCCATTCCCCCTTGTTTATAGAAATAAGCTTTGCAGAGGTATAAGTACTATCGGTAGCGTGTGCTTCTAAAATGAGTTTTCCATTTTCGATACGTACATTGCTTGGTTTATTTGTATAGTATTGTAACTCATTATTGCCCCAACCACATAACTCAGGGCATCCATTGCCAACTTCATACCTCCATTTGGATATATCTAGCGTTTCAGTATTTTCAAATTCATCACTCCAAATTAAGCGGTCGTATGGGTGCTTATTTATGGATAAGCTCATGAGCATTACTATAGATATAAGAATCAATTTAATAGTCATTATTTTTCTTATTTATCTTGAAAAACTCTTATGTAATCAACCACCATTTGTTGTGGAAAAACGGTAGTTGCATCGGGGCTGCCTGG
>CAZQWZ010000333.1:0-2115 GCA_964596935.1 uncultured Roseivirgaceae bacterium | reverse complement strand
TCTTTGATGTCGTCTGGTATGCCGGTACCATTATCTGTTACCTTTATTTCTATTTTGTCCTTTAGCAATTTAGTACTGACTTCAATTTTTGGCTTATAGTCACTGCCCACCTCCTCCGACCGGTTGGCGGATCTGGTGGAAGATGCTTGAAAGGCATTATTAATTAAATTAAGCAGTACCCTGCCGATGTCTTGTGGTACCACTTTTATTTCAGGAAGAGTAGAATCTAAATCAGTGGTAAATTCTGCATTAAAACTCTTATCCTTGGCTCGTAGGCCATGATAGGCCAATCGCAAATATTCATCTGCTAAGGCATTTATATCGGTTGGTTCTTTTACACCGCTACTGGTACGGCTATGTTGCAACATTCCTTTTACAATATCGCCTGCCCGTTGGCCATGGTGGTTTATTTTTTCTAGGTTTTGTTTTAGGTCGGAGGCAATTTCTTTTACATCTTCCATATTGCCCTCTTCAATTTCTTCATTCATTTCATCAATTAGCTCGGTGCTTACTTCACTAAAGTTGTTAACAAAGTTTAAGGGGTTTTGAATCTCGTGTGCAATACCGGCAGTCAACTCTCCTAACGAAGCCATTTTTTCGGAGTGGATGAGCTTGGATTGGGTGGCTTTTAGATTGAAAAGTGCCTCTTCCAACACCAAGTTAGCATTCCTTTTTTGCCTGTTATTACGATAAAGTAAAAAGACGATAATGGCGAATACCCCAAGACCAAAAAGTAAAGTATATGTTCTCAACCTATTGCTGGTTTCTATATTTTCTTTCTCTTGTTTACTTAACTTACGTTCTCTTTCTAGGAGTAATTGTTGAAAAGCAGCCATATTAGTTCTCTGCTTCTTTGTTAAAATCTCACGTTCTAATTGGGCAAGCTGAAGGTATTTAAAAGCACTATCTGGCTGTTCAAAATACTGAAAGTGTTCATAAACGTTTTCATAGGCCTTTGCTAAATCAATGTCGAAAAATCGTATTTCTCTAGATTCGATAAAAAAATCCAATGCTTTCAAACCGTATAAATAGCTGGAGTCAGGAATACCGAGTTGACGATACGCTCTTGATAAGCCATAATTATTAAGTGCAAGATCAAAGCTAATATTCTGTTGAGTTGCAATGATGGATCCGTTCAAAAATGATTCTTTGGCATTTTCAAATTCTTCCAATTCTAATTTTATTTCTCCCTCAATAAAAAGCACTATTCCATAGGAATCATAATTGTATAATTGAGGGGGATATGTCAGTGCTTTTTCAATCTTTATTCGGGCTGAGTCAATTTCATCGACTCCTATGTGAATATATGCCATACCTGTTAATGAATATACAGTATTGAGTACATCATCCCATTTATTTGAAATTTGGTAAGCTTTTTGATAATAGATTTTTCGCTCCGCTACATTTCCAGTTGCTCCCATCAGATGACCGTAATTGAAATTAATATTTGCCAACATGGACCAATAAAGCTTATCATCATTCTTAAAAAGAAGCTCCATTTCTGGATTTTCCCAAAATTCAAATGTCTCGCTATAAGAGGTATAGGCTATAGCAAGATCACCATTATTTGTCAAATTCCAGGCTTTATTGCTTAACAAATTGGCCAAATTATTGGCAATTTGTACTTGTATCGAATCAGTTGAGGTACTCTCAAGGAGATTTTTAAGGCTATCAATTTTTGAGTCCCAAGGATTAAGGTTTTGCCCCATACTCAGATGTTGGAGTAATACAAGAATGATAATGATTAAACTTGTTTTCATAATTCCAATGGTTGCGATGGTAAGTAAATTTTAAATTCCGTTCCCTCTCCCTTTACGGTCTCCACTTTCAATTCTCCTCCATGTGCTTTTACAATATCGTAACTTAAGCTTAAGCCTAAACCAGTGCCCTGCCCGGTAGGTTTGGTGGTAAAAAAGGGTTGAAATATTTTATCCAGTACTTGTTCTGGAATGCCATTGCCATTGTCTTTTACAGAAATTAGCACTTTATCGCCTTCCTTTTTTGTAAGTACAGAAACACCGGGCTCATACGAGTCCTCCGAAGCTTTAGCGGAGGTGGATTTCTTTTTCTCATCTACTGCATAAAAAGCATTGGTAATTAAGTTTAAAATTACTC
>CAZQWZ010000332.1:0-2117 GCA_964596935.1 uncultured Roseivirgaceae bacterium | reverse complement strand
TATAATTCTATGATTAAGAATATCCGGAGCCACTTCTTTCACATCTTCGGGCAATACATAATCGCGTTTTGCAAAAAAGGCAATTACTCTTGCGGCAAGGTTCATATTTATAGTAGCCCTTGGCGATGCTCCAAACTGAATATACTGTGCTTCATGGTCTAACCCATAGCTTTTAGGGTCACGTGTGGCATACACTAATTCAATAATGTAATTTTCAATAGATTCGTTTAGGTGGATGTTGTTAACAGCCTCCCTCACAGCAAAAATATCTTTCTTGGTAAGTATCGTATTTACCTCAGCATTAAACGAAAGATTCGACATTCTACGCATTACTTCTAGCTCCTCTGCTTTGGAAGGGTAATTTACATGCACCTTCATCATAAATCGATCAATTTGTGCTTCTGGCAACGGGTATGTGCCTTCTTGATCCACAGGATTTTGCGTAGCCAAAACCAAAAATGGTCTATCCAATGGATAAGTAGTATCGCCAATGGTTACTTGCTTTTCTTGCATTGATTCAAGCAATGCAGATTGCACTTTTGCAGGCGAACGATTAATCTCATCCGCCAAAATTAAGTTAGCAAACACAGGCCCTTTCTTAACCTCGAAACTTGCTTCTTTTTGATTATAAATCATTGTACCCACTAAATCGGCAGGCAATAAATCTGGCGTAAACTGTATCCTCTTAAAATCTAAATGCAACACTTTAGCCAAAGTACTTACCGTTAACGTTTTTGCAATTCCAGGAACTCCCTCTAACAAAATATGCCCATTTGCAAATAGACCGATCAACAGCCTATTAATCATATGTTCTTGGCCAACTACAATTTTGCCCATTTCGGCAAAAACGTCTTTTATTTTATCCTGAAGAACAGATACCTGATCTTGATTTAATTTTTCTTGCTGCTCAATCATTACTATAAAACTTGATTTCAATTTTCCAACCGCAATTATAAAGAATTGCTTGCAATAAATACCAAGAGAATTATTATTGGGTTACTAGCTATTTAAAAGGTTAAAACTATCTTTTAGATATTTTAGCAACTCTTTTAATCAAATATTACTTTAAAATACCTATTTTGTTCTTAGATTTTTATTCTTACTTTTAGACAAATTATTAAACTGGCTTTACAAATTCCAATAAAAGGCATGGTATTTGTATTTTATGCAAACTAAAAACCTGATGAAGCACTTACTTTATAGCATAATTTTTACACTACTGTGTACTGCTGCATTTGCTCAAAATATAAATAAAGAAGCATATAAAAGATATGTAAATATTGATAAATATGATCAGCCTATGGCTGGCTACATTATTATGAATAACGGATCTAAGGAAGAAACAAAAATTAAATACGAAGAGCCCTACCTCCTTTTAGATTCGCATTTACCACTAGTTACCTATAAAAAGAAAGGCAAGGAAAAGATGTATTTGAAAACTAAGCTAGCAGGGTTTTATGTAAATGATAGGCTATATCTGCGCGAACATTTTGATGCAGATAGTAGCCGCTGGGTGATGGTAGTAAGAGAGGGTGCTATAAGAGAAAGCATTATTTTAAAACCCAATATCCCTTTTGATCGACCCGAGTATTATTCTGTTAACCGATTAATAACCAATACCATTTCTTTAAAATCTTATTTTGTTGGTAGGTTAGCCATCAACTTTGGGCGCAATATGAGTTCTATGATTTTTGATTATGCTGCGCTTAATAAAAAAGTAAGAGATGCAGATGAAGGGTATAAATTTCTAAATTACCAGCAAATTGCCGCTCGCTATAATATGTGGTTTAATAGCAATTACCCCGATGCCGTTTATTACTTTCTACCACGACCCGATTATCAAAAGTTGATTGATAATAAATAATCATTCTTCATAAATTTTAGCACTACTCTTTTAAACCATTCGTATGGTTTCTTGTCAAAAAACCATATTTACTAATGCCCTTTTGTTTGCCATCTTCTTTTTGTACAAAGAAAATGTTTACTGAATAGACAACTTTTTAGGTGGTCAGTTTGGCCCGGCCAAGGGTGGTCATTTAAATCGGCACAGCCTGGTCAACCTCACCGGTTTTTGTGCAAAGCAATTGATACTAGTAAAAAGTATTCCCCACAAAAAT
>CAZQWZ010000331.1:0-2119 GCA_964596935.1 uncultured Roseivirgaceae bacterium | reverse complement strand
ATGGTATTATGTACGCTCCTGGTAAAGCTTCAAATGCGGGTGGTGTTGCTACTTCAGGTTTAGAAATGTCGCAAAATTATGCAGGAGTATATTGGACTAGCGAAGAAGTAGATTCTAAACTTAAAGAGATTATGAAAAACATTCATGACCTCTGCTTAACAACGGCAGATAAGCATGGTTTTAAAGGCGACTATATGGCAGGAGCAAATATTGCCGGTTTTGTTAAAGTTGCCGATGCAATGGTTGCAGGGGGGGTTTTGTAAATGAAGTCAACCATATTAGCACATAAAAAAACCTGCCTAGGCAGGTTTTTTTATGTCATTACCTCCAATTTATTGGATTTCTTTCTGTACTTAAAATGGCATGTACATAAACGCTATTATTTTCTATGGTAAAATGGATAGCATAAGAAAAACCTCCTACAAGAGCAAATCTGGTTTGTTTGTATCTAAGTTGATAAATTTCGGGATTCAATTCAAGAAAATCTTGTTTCTGATCTATGGCCTTTATAAAATCAAGACCTAGTCCATCTTTTTTTTATTCATACCAAAGAGTAATATTTTATTCTGCTTCTGGTTTATAAATTACCTTAAAACTCACAGCTGCTTTTCGATTCGTGCTTTAACATCTTTCCAACTATCACCACTTTTAGGGTTAGCTTTATGAGCAGCTATTCTAACATCTAACACTTTTTTGTGAGCATTTGTTAATTCGTGCTTACTTCCCATTAAATCAGCTTGCATCATTCCATAGATTAGCTGGATAAAACGGTCATCTGCTTTATCTATATATTGGTGAATCTTTTCTTTTAATTGAACAGTAGTCATTTTCGTGCTATGTTTAGTGTAAATATAACGATTTCAGTAAAAAGAATATTATTAAAGGATCAACCTTTTATAAGCACAAAAGGAGACCAGTAATAGGGGTGTGCATAAACCCTGCCTTGTATTAAATTCTGCTTGGCTACCTGTAATGATTTTGAATAGGAATAATTGTTGATCAACAAGTTTGTATAAAAATTTGTTAATCAACTGTTGTGTGCTAGCATCTGAAACTTTCCAATAAGAGGCAAGTAAATTGTGAGTGCCCGCTAAAAAGAAAGCACGACCTAACCCAAAAACTCCTTCCCCTTTTACAATTTGACCAATTCCTGTTTCACAAGCAGATAAGCTTACTAGTGAGGCATCTAAATCGAGACCTTCTATTTCTCTAACTGAGAGTATAGCTTTTTTAGGATTATTACCAACTCCTATTCTCCTGATAGAAACCCAGATGAATATTTAAACTGTGATTTAAAATATGGGTTATCAGAAAAACCAGCTCCCAAAACAGTAGAAAAGTTAAAGGAAAACTTAAAACCCAACCAAATATGTACCAAAAACTAATGCGGTTTAGTGTGATTTGAAGATTATCTGCAAAGATTTAAAGTGAAAACCCTACACCAAGAAATCATTTTCCCCATAAGCAAGAATCTGGTTAGTCAACTAAGCAGTTTTGGCGAACCTGTCCCGATATTTTTTCGGGAGCAAACCGTATGCTTAGTTATTGGCAACCGTATTTCACTTTTTCACCACCTTCCATTTATCTCCGTTGAGTTTATCAAACCCTACTAATCCATAAGATTGACTCCATAAAATTTTCTCTATCTATATACTCTTTATTCATAGAGTGGATTATTTTAACGTCTGTAAATTTTTGTTTGCCATTATCAAATGTTGTTGTTTCGATAGCTTTTATTATTTCCAAGTTTTTTAAAAGATTAAAATTCTAATTAATATTCGCCACTTTAATACCTATTATACTTCCCACATTTAATTTTCCTTTGTCATATCTTTTCTTTCTGTTTTAGTTTTAAAAATTTTGGTTTACGAACTTTCAAAAAATAATTATTCATTTAATTATACTGTTTCGGCAGTTCTGTCCGTTACGATTTTTCTATTCCCTATACTGCTTTTTGTCCTTTTAATTTTTTTATCAACAAGCGGATATTTTATGCAATTGCTTGCTAACGGTTAGCTAAACGTCATGGCGTTTATTTTCTATATACTTGAGTGTAATTTGTAGGTAACTAAACACTTACCCTAACAAATCACTAATATCATCTTTACTTAAGCTTTTA
>CAZQWZ010000330.1:0-2142 GCA_964596935.1 uncultured Roseivirgaceae bacterium | reverse complement strand
GCCCAGACTTTTTTGCATCTATTTTTTATTTTTTGACCTAAATTTTTAGTTTTTCAGGGGGCTTATTAACGATGAGAAAACAATATTTGTTAGGGTTGTTGTGAACTTGTTGACAATGAAAAATTAATTTGAATTAATTTGAATTAATAGCTTGTTATCTCGCATTTCCGTGCTATACTTATCAAGTCTAATCTGTTTAGATTAGATGATCAGAGGCCAAGAGCCTCAGAAATGCCCAAAGGGCAAGGTTTTAAAGATGAGCACACAAAAAGAAATTTTTGAAATGATAGGCCTGCGCCTCGAAAAAAAAATATCAGCTAAAGAGTTTAAAAACTATATGAAGAATGAAAAAGAGAAAAAAGAATGGCAAGAAATAGCCGATCTGTTCAATTACACCCCAGCCTCACGCTGGGAAAGGTTAAAAGAGGGCTTGATAAAAATTTCACATGAAAGGCTAGGAATACCATACAAAAATTAACGATTAACCTAGGATGGCAACCGAGAGCCAGCTAATCGCTGGCTTTTGTATGCCCAAATTATTTCTAATTAGTAAATAGTAGCCTAAATAAGTAACCCCTGATTATTTCCAAATAGTTGACAATGACCCCTAAAAATTTTGAAGAGCCTGACAAAAGGCCGTCAGGCTCTTCAAAAGACTTTGTTGAGAGCGTTGATTAATAAAGGCATGCACCTTCCGGTTTACCAAGACTAACAGCCTGTATGAGTTTTTACGTTAAGGAAGGAGCATACACCTTTGGTTTACTAAGAGCATGATTTACTCCCGAACCCACCCTTACGTTAATAAACCCCATGTTGTAATAACTGCCGAGATGGATTCTCGGCTCAGACAGATGCAAAAATCTCTTTTTAAATAAAAGGAAGGTGTGTCGCGATAAAAGGGTTTCTTTATCAGGGGTAAATATTTCCTCGTGTATTTTTATCCCTATATAATAGCTAAATATTTCTAGGAGAACAAAAATGAAAACACTGGTATTAGCGAATCAAAAAGGGGGCGTTGGAAAATCAGCGGTTGCGGTGCAACTTGCCTACTACCTTCATGTACAAGCAGGGTACCGTGTTTTGTTTATTGATTTTGACCACCAACGCAATAGCACGAAGGCGATTGCAAAAGGGGGGCTAGCTACCGTATCCTCCGTTACTGCCAGTGACATTCTTTCTCAACAAACTATATTGACCGAAGATACCGATGATTTTGTGTTGCTTCCGGCAGATAATGAGGCATTAATGAAGATGGAGAGGCAAGCAGACAAACATAATGCGTTTGCCTCAAGCCTTCATCATTTTGTGAACAGTCACGACGACCGCTTTGATATTTGTATTATCGACACCAATCCTAATCCCGATATTAGGCAACTTGCTTCACTCGTGGTTGCTGATTTTGTTCTATCCCCTATCCAGCTAAACCAAGAAGCCATCGACGGCATAGGCGACTTACTGAATCACCCGACAATCGGGATTCGTAAAATTAAAGCCACCATCAACCCAAATATCGAATTGCTGGGTATTTTGCCTAACCTAGTTGAGCCCACCCCTTTTCAAAGGGAAAATTTTCGTGATCTCTCCGAACATTTTGGCAAGTTGCTAATTAAAATGGATAAAGGCTACGCCCTTATCAAAAAAACAACCTCCATACCCGAAGCTCAATCGGCAGGAATTCCTGTTTGGGATATTAAGAAAACCAGTGCCCGAAATGCTTGGCGACAAATAGAACCTGTATTTAAAACTATTACAAAAATGATGGAGATATAATCATGGCACTTGACTTATCAAGCCTTGAAATGACACTTGAAGTTGGTACAGGCTTACCAGAATCAAATGGTCAGCCACTTGATGTTGCTATCAGCTCTATTGATGAAGATCCAAACCAACCTCGAAGAGAGTTTAATAGTGAAGCGATGGCGGAAATGGTGGATAGCATTAAAGAAAAAGGAGTGAAAACCCCCGTATCATTGCGAAGCCACCCAACAGATAAGGATCGGTGGATGTTGAATTATGGAGCTCGTCGTTATCGCGCCTCAATACAAGCAGGAAAAAATACCATCCCCGCTTTTATTGATGAAACCCATGATCATTATGACCAGGTCATTGAGAATGTTCAGCGTGATGATTTAAAACCACTGG
>CAZQWZ010000329.1:0-2152 GCA_964596935.1 uncultured Roseivirgaceae bacterium | reverse complement strand
TAAAAGTTTTAAGGCCAATTGATAAAGCAGAGGGAAACTTATTGAAGAAGAAGTTTGCTAATACGGCTATTAAAAAAGGAAGTACTAAAAATAAACAAAGCATAGCGATAACAAAGCCTCTTAAAAAGGTAAAAGCTAATAAAAAGGAGGTAATTTCTGATGAAGAAATTATTTTGGCAATAGATAAAAAATACGAGAATAAAAATTTAAGATTAAGAACGTTAAAAGCGGCTTTAGCCACTACAAGGCAAGCAAAAAGCAAGCTTTCTGTTCAAAACAACAGAATTAAGCAATTAAACAAAAGCTATTTCGAGTTTGATATTCAATGGCATAAAATGCTTGCTACCGCAGCAGCATGTTTATCGATGTTTTTAATCGGGGCACCTTTAGGAGCCATCATTAAAAGAGGGGGGCTTGGTTTTCCCGTATTGGTATCCATCTTATTTTTTATTATTTACTATGTTATAAGTATAGGAGGCGAAAAATATGCTAAATCAGGATTGTTGCCTGTTATTCAAGGCGTTTGGATGGCCAATATTGTACTGTTTCCAATTGGCTTGTTTTTTCTAAGGCAAGCTAAAAATGATGCACGACTTTTTGAACTTGATTATTATTTAGTTACCATCAACAACATAGCCCAAGCTGTAAAACGTAAATTAAATTCAAAAAAGTAAGGTTGTTTATTTTATGTTAGCCCTTTGTTTATCAATTTAGGCTTAGTACTTTTGCGCAACATTTTAAAATAAAAATAGCTAACTATGTATTTATCGAAAGAAAAGAAACAAGAACTTTTCGAGAATCATGGCCGGTCAAAGTCTAAAGCAGACACAGGTTCTGCAGAAGCTCAAATCGCCTTATTCACGTTTAGAATCAGTCATTTAACTGATCACCTTAAAACGAACAAGAAAGACTACTCTTCACAACAAGGGTTACTTAAATTGGTAGGTAAAAGAAGGAAACTTCTTAATTACTTAAAGCAGAAGGATATTGAAAGATATCGTGCGATAATTGCTGATTTAAAATTAAGAAAATAAATAAGAAGGGGTCGTTTGACCCCTTTTTGCTTTAGGAGATTTTCTCCGAAACTTTTAACGACAAGACTGTTAAAAGTTAGATGTATAATAAATAGTAAAAGAATGTCATTAAACGTAATTAAAAAAACCATCGATTTGCCAGATGGTCGACAAATCACCATCGAAACTGGTAAACTAGCGAAACAAGCAGATGGATCTGTTGAAGTAAGAATGGGTAACACTGTTTTGCTTGCTACTGTAGTATCTAATAAAGATGCTCGAGAAGGAGTCGACTTTCTACCAATGAGTGTAGATTATCAAGAAAAATTTGCTTCCAATGGTAAAATACCTGGCGGATTCTTAAAAAGAGAAGCTCGTCTATCAGACTACGAAGTACTTATTTGTAGGTTAGTTGATAGAGCATTAAGACCATTATTTCCAAGTGATTATCATTCTGAAACACAGGTGATGATTAGCTTAATCTCTGCTGATCCAGATGATATGCCAGATGCATTAGCTGCATTAGCTGCTTCTGCTGCATTGTCAGTATCTGATATACCTTTTCAAGGACCAATATCAGAAGTTAGAGTTGCTAGAATAAATGGAGAGTATAAAGTTAATCCGAAAAGAAGCGAATTAGAAAATGCTGACTTAGATATTATAGTTGCCGCTACCGAAGAAAATATTATGATGGTAGAAGGTGAGTTTAAAGAAGTTGCAGAAGCAGATGTGCTTGAAGCATTAAAAATTGCTCACGATAATATAAAACTTCATTGCCAAGTTCAAAAAGAGCTTACTATTGAAACAGGCAACACTGAGAAAAGAGAATTTAATCATGAAACAAACGATGAAGAGTTAGCTGCAACCGTAGCTAAAGATCTTTACGATAAAGTTTATGCGGTTTACAATTCTCAAATTGCTAAGAAAGCAGAAAGAGGTGAAAAACTTAAGGCTATAAGAGATGAGTATATTGATGCTTTACCAGAAGATTCTGACGTAAATATTGATTTACTAAAAAAATACTACCACGATGTTGAAAAAAATGCAGCAAGAAATGTAGTGTTAAATGAAAATGTGAGAATGGATGGTAGAGCAATGGATGAAATTCGACCAATTTGGAGCGAAGTTGACTATTTGCC
>CAZQWZ010000328.1:0-2156 GCA_964596935.1 uncultured Roseivirgaceae bacterium | reverse complement strand
TACGCTCCACAATGATTATTGCAAAAGACCATCAATAACGTTGTGAAACTATACAAATAGCATTATAAATACTAATGTTTAAATTTTTATATTCTGATAACTTTGCAGGGATAAAAACAGGACAATTTTCTGTTTTAGATTGCAATAATTGCCCTGTTTGTGTCTCTCTATGAGCCATAAAACTTATGTGTATTAGTAACAACTCCTATCACAATAATTCTACCCACCGCCATTACCTGAAGGTCTTGGGTCGCTGTTTAAATTATTGATATCCGTATTTAATCTTTCTAACAAATATGCATATGCCATTCTATTGGTATTATCAATGAGAGATGTTGCTGAATTTGCAGTAATTCTCTCATAAGTAGCTGTGGCATTAGTATCTCCTAAAATTGACGCTACTCTTAAATAATATGTTGCATTCATTGGGTCGTTATCTAACAACAATACCTCAGCCAACAAACTATATCCAAATGTTTCATTGGAACTTGCATATGCAACAGAAGACATAGCAAAATTCCTGGCCTTATTGAGATTATTGTTATTTAGAGAATTTATAGCTAACAAATTTTTAGCATCAACATTACCACTTTCACTAAGCTCCCATAAATCCTGTTTAGACAAATCACTTAGCATTTCAACTGCCGATTTTGTTAAATAACCTTTCCTTTTCAGCCACAAAGCATCTTCATAAGAACGGGCATTAAAAATAAATGAACTGCATTTATCTGAGTCAGTACATGTATACTCACTTTCCCAAGTTGTTATTAGTTCCTGATCAGAAGGAGGAGAAATCATTTGTGCTATGTGTAGCAAAGAGTTGTCCAACTTAGGCTGTATTTTTAAATCTTTATCAAAAGCACCCTCAGTTAATTCCAATTTATTATTAACAACATTATTCTCAATTTTAGAATCTCCCATAAATTGAGAGTACAAAATGTATCCCGAAGCTAAAATTACAAGCGCCACAATTATATTTTTATTATTCATAATTTATTTCTCCTAAAGGTTCCCACCACAATTTTGCTCATCCCATGCCCTATAAACAAGTTGACATCTTTTGAAATTATTTAAATCTTCAGTTAACCTACCGCCCCATGTTCCACTAAAATCTGTAGTTGGTAAGTCAGCTCCAAAGTAATTCAAAATATAATTCGCAATATTCACCCCAGGATAGTATGAATCTAATATAAACAAAACGCTACTATTACAGTTGTCGTATTCACTTTGATCACCTATATATGTTATGCATGACATCCACATTTGGTGCTCAAATTCCCCATAAGGAGCTATTTGATTCCCATTATTATTTATCAACGCCTCTCCCAACCATGCAATTGAGCCTATAAATGAATCATACCACATTTCTTCAAACAGCCCTCCTGGAAAAGTACCATCAAACACTTGATTCCAAAAACTAGTTTCATTATCATACCATTGTATAATATTAAATGTGTTTCCAGGGTCTCCATAGCAACCATCAATATTTTGTTTTTGGGTTCTTAAATTCAGTTCTTCGGTATACGTACATACCTCTGGAGGATCGTAATCACTATCACCATCATCTGAACGACATGAAGGATCTCCTGCCCAGCAAGCTCCTCCTGAGTTTCCAGTATTACTATTTCCTCCTCCGCCGATTCCTCCCCACCACCATGGAGTGCCACTATCAGGTGGAATTGCTTGACCATTTGGCAACGTACAATTAGCTGTTCCTATTGGGCAAGGTGATGTCTGAGCAAAGCTCGGCAATGATACCAAACAAGAAACACTAAAAGCAGTAACTTGAACTAGTCGTTTGGTGAGTTGTCTAAATGTGCTGTGCTGTGCTGTGCTGTGCTGTGCTGTGCTAGCCCGAGCGCGGTTAAAATTTTATTTTGTTTCATTTTATTTTTCCTTGTAACAGTTAATAAAGTTAATAAAGTTAATAAAGTTAATAAAAATGCAACACTATTTGGATTGGATCAATTTTGTTCAACAGGTTTCTTAGAATTGGTTTAGATTTGGTCAATTTGCTAGTCAAATCTTCCTTAAATTCAAGTCAAACTTTGCTCAAATGTTGTTATTTCCAAACAGGCTACGTGTCACATATTGTCACCATCTAAATAAAATGTCAAATGTTTTTTGAAATTGGTGTTATATTTGATTTTGCTAAT
>CAZQWZ010000327.1:0-2212 GCA_964596935.1 uncultured Roseivirgaceae bacterium | reverse complement strand
AGGTTTTTAGCATCTCTTATACTGGGCGCAGTAATTCTAACATATTCGCAGCCAGCCTCAACCATTCTAATAACTTGTTGCACGGTGCACGAAGTATCCATGGTGTCGCAAGTGGTCATAGACTGCACCCGTATTGGATTATCTCCGCCTATAGGCAAATCGCCAATTTTTACTTCGATCGTTGCTCGTTTTTTGTATTCAGCTAAGCTGTGGCAATAGGTGTATTTTTCCAAAGTAGTTAATTTTCTAACAATAATAATTTTATAGATGCGAAATTAAAAAAACATATAACATCAATAAAACTGAATTTTAGTCAGCCTTTTAGATTGCAAATCTACAGTATTGTGTATTGTTACTTAAGAAATTATTTTTCTTCTTACTTTCTAGCTGAGGTAAAATATTCTTAGTGGCTCGAAATAAAAAACAGAAATGAAACATTGAGAAGGGTTTATTCTTTATCTACTTCTTGAATCCTTAAGTCATCATTAAAAACCATTCCTGTAACCATTTGAGGAGGACTGTACATACCAAAATGAGCTTGGGCTAGTTGATTAGTGCTTTTGTCTACATTTGCGTGCGATACTAACACCCCGTTTTGCCACACTTTTACATATCCATCTTTAGAAAAATCCAAATATATCTTTAGTTCTACCCATTCTTTTTGAGGAAAAGCTACCGATGTGGTTTGAAATATATGTTCCTGCTTTCCTTGCGTAGGAACATGCATTAAATGTACATACCCCTCCTTACTTAAATTTACCAATACTGTAGCTTCCCAATTATCCGTTTCATCATCTGTAAATGTGGCAAAGCTAAACCAATCATCAATTCCTCCTATTGTGTTTTCTTGGAGTTCCATATCTAGCCAAACCCAAAGTGTAACATAGCAAGGCGTTTTAAAAACACCATCAGGCGTTTTTTGAAGTTGCACTGTGGGGTAACCTCTATGATTATTATTGGTAGTTATTGAAGGTGAATTAGCTCCATTTATCCACGCTTTATGTGCAAACATGCCGGTATGCACAATAGAGTCTGATAGTTCATGATAGGTTGTTCCTTTATGGGCTTGAGGTGTTAGATAAAAACCAGAAAAATCAGCTACTGACTCAAAAGAAGATGTAAATTCTTTTTTTTCGAGAGTTGTTACATCTGGAGCTGGAGTTTTTTTGCCACAAGATGATAAATTAACTACAAGCAATAAAATCAACAAAGTTTTCTCAATTCTTTTTTTCATAATCTGAGTTAAAATTAATCAATATATTCCTTCTTAATTACCAAGGCTAAATAGTCGTTTTCAATGGGCAAATAGCCTTGCTCGTAGCAAAAAAAATATTGCTTGCCAGCTTTGGTGGTATATACATTCGTATAATAGTTAAAATCGAAACCCTCTTTTAATAACCGTTCTCTCTTTACTTTTCCCATCCCATTGGGATTATGAGATTCTAATATCATTCTGTTTTTACGAAGGATCCCATTCACCTTGCGCATGAGGTTGTTTTTATCTCTACTACGCGAATTATTATAGGCATTACGGCATAAATCTGAACAAAATTTCTTATCAACTCTGCCAATCATTTTTTCTCCGCATTCCAAACACCCCTTTGATTCCATAATTTAGTCGATTATTCGTTTACAAACATTTAAAAACGAATATAAACATATACAAACATTTATCATACAACTAGCACTATTACTTACTACCACCTTTGGAGAAATTATTCATCACTTAAACAAAAACATTATGAAAAATTTATCTAACAATGTACAGTTAATTGGTAACCTAGGTAATGCACCTGAACTAAAAGAATTTGACTCGGGTAAAAAGATGGTTAACTTTTCGCTAGCCACAACCGATTATTATGTAAACCAGCAAGGCCAAAAAGTAAACGATACGCAATGGCATAAATTAGTTGCTTGGGGAAAAACAGCAGAGTTTATAAATAATTATGTAGATAAGGGCAACCGTGTAGCTGTATCTGGCAAGTTGGTACATAGATCGTACACCGATAAGGATAATCAAGTACGGTATATAACAGAAGTAATAATTAACGAGATATTAATGCTTACTCCGAAAGTAGAATCAGAAGCGGCATAAATAGGTTTTTTTAATAAGTTACTAGCCATAAGTCAATAGGATTATTCCTATTGACTTATGTTATTTAACCCGAATTATTCACCATAAAATTAAAATATGTTTACAAATGGCTTATTA
>CAZQWZ010000326.1:0-2221 GCA_964596935.1 uncultured Roseivirgaceae bacterium | reverse complement strand
GTGTTAAAAAATAATTCCCATTAAACGGAACCAAAAGCAAGGCAAATAAAGGACTGTAGAAATATTTTAAGTCTTGCTTAAAATATGGTGGCCCATAAACATCGCCATCAGCTTCCATTTTTTCGGAAGCATGTAAGTACACATCAAAATCTCCTCCATTCAAAGCCGATTTATAACACAGAATGATAAATAATAAAGCTAAAATGGAAGGAAGCAGGTACTTTTTCATTGCAGATTTTCAGTAAATGTAAAAAATAAAAGACAAATCTTTAAAGTAATAGATGCTTTAGTTTAGAGATTATAAATCTAAGTAGGCTTATACTTTGTTGGCTAAATTTTACCCTCTAAAATATTCTGGCAAATTTTCATAGTCAATATATTTCTTTGCTACTTCATCTTCATTCCATAACTTCACTACCTTTTTTGCTTGTTGCACCACCTTATCCCATTCAGAGTCTTCGATGACTTGGGCATCGAATTTCTTCTTTACTAAATTGGTATTGTAATGCTCCAAATCCGTTCTTAATTTTTGAAGTTCTATCCTAATTAATTCGTTTCATTTTCTATTTTTATTCGAGACGCATTGGGTCGACAAATACAGCAAAAAATCATAAGAGCAATTGATAATTGTTATTTATGTAGCGCCTAGTTTAATATTTTATTATAGCCTTCTTACTTCTAAAGTAACCAGTACTTTTTGATAAATTCAAGAAAACAACATCACTCCATTCATAATAATTTGAATACTCTTCTTCTGGAAAAATTAAGTCGCCCATTTCAGTTTCCGAAAATTGTAAAAAGTCACATTCGCCAATCAGAACTGAATAGCTCTGACTTATAGAAGCTTCAACAATGCCATATGAAGCAACACTAGCAAGAGAAATTAATTTGTTCCCTATAGCATTTATAAAATAAATTCGTGTAATATTTAAATATCCAGCAGAATCTTTAGTTGTACGTTTAAGTAAATAACTATTGTAGAAAGAAGAAAAGTAATAATTGCAAATGTAAAATGAATCTACTGGGAAATCATTGGAGTTATAAAATACATCTAAAAAATCATTGCGGTTTTTATAAAACTTTTGTTTCGACATTATATGCCATCCACTTATCATATCAACAGATAAAACTTGGTTGATAAGTTCGACATTGAAAATGGGCTCAAATTTAACTTTTTTAAAAACTAAGCTTGGTATAGAGATTTGTATCCCAAATGAGTAGTTCTCATTTATTTCCATTTCATCAAAATTGATAAAAACAGAGTCTGATTTTTCAAAATTCACAAACTCAAATCCTTGTGAAAAAGTATAACAGTGTATATTGGTAAGTATAAAAAAAAGTATAATTCTAATTACCATGGTACTCTAGATTTGACTCGAACATAATTTGGATTTCCTCTTATATTATAAGAAGGTTTATTAGCAGATTCCCAAAGATAATTATCTCCGTATTCTGTAGTCTTAAAATTCCATTTTTGTGCTTGCATGTGCTCCCACTTGCGTATTGCCGCATGTTGTTTATTTGAAGACCATTGATTTATAGAGTTAAAACCTGCATGTAAGTATTCATGTTGTAAAGTAAAATAAAGTTGTTGAGAAGAACTAAAAGCTGATTTATACAAATGTATATTAGTAAGATCAGTTGCTCTTTTATAGATTGCAGCACCATTAATAGACTTGCCCTTAAAAAAAACTTCATCTCCAATAGAGCTAAATCTAGTATCTCCTTTTGGTAATTTACCATCCACAAAAATATCTCCAACCCCTTTCACATTTTTAAAGTGCTTTTTTGAAAAACTTTTTTGCGTTTCTGGACTAAAGTTTAGACTACTTTCCTTTCCATTTTCTCCAACTACTGAGTAGCTTACATTGGTATAACCATCTCCATTCAAGAAATTGCCGCCATGAGACGATGATTTTACCCCAGCTGAAAGCCCTCCAATTACAGCTCCCCCTAATGCACCGTAAGCACCTGTAATTAATGCCGATTTAAACGCCGAACTAGCAGTATAACCCGCCATTAAGCCATTTCCAAAACCAGTGATAAAACCGCCTGCAAAACCCGACCCTGCTCCTATTGCTGCTCCACTGATAAAACCCCCTCCTTTTATAGATGCTCCAATACCGGCTCCAACAGATGCTCCTGCAGCACCTGCCAAAGCACCGAATGCAAAAGATCCCCAAAAATCCCCCACACTATTTATATTACCAGATAATAGACC
>CAZQWZ010000325.1:0-2280 GCA_964596935.1 uncultured Roseivirgaceae bacterium | reverse complement strand
CTCAATCAATTAAGCTCACCAAAAGCAAACCAGCTATCGAGTTATTTTAAACTGCTTAAAACAAGAATAAAATAAGAGACCCTAAATTCATTGTTTGAACTTTATAAGTTGGGTTTATGTTCTTAGAACATGCAGAAAAACCCAATCAGGTTCATAATACTATGTGGATTTGTATTTCTTTTAACCACCAGCCTTTACGCCCAAACATGCTGCACAGGTTCTGCTCCTATTACTGGCTCCATTAGGATATCTTCTATAGATTCAAAGCAATGGAACATCAATGTAATAGCTGATTACAATTATATTTCTGATCTATTTATAGAAAATGAAAAAATTGATGAAGATTTAATCACTAGGGCAACAAACACTATTTTATTGCAAACCAATTATGGCATTAGCGATAAACTATCAGTATCGGTTATAATCCCATACATTGATAAATGGGAAAAAACGAGTAATAGTGATAAGTCGGGCAGAAGCGCAATAGGCGACCTATCCTTACTACTGCAATACAGCATTTTAAATAACACCTCATTTTCAGTAATTATTGGTAGCGGTATAAAGTTTCCAACAGGTGCCACGCAACTTAAAAATGAAGAAACTGGAATAATTGCACAGCCTTCTCTTCAACCTGGTACAGGGTCTTATGATTACTTGTTTTTAACTCAATTTCAATACGCAATGCCATTTAGAAAATCTATGTCAATAGCACAGTCTTTCTCATACCAATTTGCAGGCACAAGTAGTCATTTTGCAAGTCACCAGGCATTCAAGTTCGGTAATGAATTTCAATCGTTTACAAGTATTGCCGATCAATTTGTATGGCTAAACAAAGTGTTTACACCATCAATTACACTTCGAATTAGCCAACGCACAACCAATATTATTGAAACCATTGAAGACATAAATAGTGGCGGCACTTGGGGCTACTTTAGCCCTGGCACAACCGTTCAATTAACCTCCACCGTTGCTTTATTAATACAGGCTGATTTACCTATTTATAGAAAAATAAATGGGTTTCAGTTAGTAACATCTTATGTAATTCGGGGAGGAATACTAATTTCAATTTAAACGTATGAAAAAGCATATTCTAATTTTCGCAATAACTGTACTTATATTACAATCATGCTCTAATGAGCAAATTGTTGAACCCTCATCAAATACTGATGCAACCCTATACGAAGGTGTACTTGAAGATACATTTAAGGAAATAGACATGGTTTTGTATGCAAATTCTAGCAATGGGCTAATAGTTGCCTTTAACCGAAAATTAACAGATGAAACTTTAATGAGCTTTAGCCGCTCTACTATGGATTTTCCTAACGTATTTATAAGTAGCGATAATACCATTTGGAATATTTTTGGCGAGGCCATTTCTGGGCCTAAACAAGGTCAAAAATTAACCCTTGTTGAAAGTCAAATGGGTTATTGGTTTAGTTTCGCAACATTTTACCCCAAAGTAACACTTTTGGGCGAGGCTGACCAAGACCGTGTTTACAATTATTTTAACGATCCAGATTGGCTTATTAACCCTGCAGAAGTGATTACCGGTGCTATAAAAGATGGCATTCCAGCATTATCCTCACCTAGCTATATTCAATTATCAAGTGCTAATTGTAATGATGGATACTATGTAAATGATACTGATTTTGTAACCGTAATAAATGATGGAGTTACTGTAATGGTTTACCCACATAAAATTCTAGATTGGCACGAGATTGTAAATGATGAAATTAATGGAGTTCCATTTACTTTATCATACTGCCCGTTAACAGGCACAAGTGATGCTTGGGAAAGAACCATCAACGGAAAAGTAACAACCTTTGGGGTGTCAGGTTTTTTGTACAACGATAATCTTATACTTTACGATAGAGAAACAGACAGCCTTTGGCCTCAAATTCTAAAAATATCTGCCAATGGCATACTTAAAGATACCAGACCTACTCGTATTAAAAACACTGAAATGACTTGGGCTGCGGCTAAAACCATAAGCTGCGATATAAAACTTTTATCAGACAATACAGGTTTTAGTAGAAATTATACGCAATACCCTTATGGAACTTACAGAGAGGTTGAAGGCCTACTTTTTCCAGTTAATTTTGAAGATTCACGTGTATTTGGCAAAGAACGAGTGCTCAATATTGTTATAAACGAAAAGGCGAAAGCCTATCGGTTTAGTGATTTTGAAGAGCTGTGAGTTACTGCTGCTTTCACTCATTCGAAATTATAGTATAATCAATAACGTCTGAATTATTAGGAAAAGCTAGTATATGAGCTTTC
>CAZQWZ010000324.1:0-2280 GCA_964596935.1 uncultured Roseivirgaceae bacterium | reverse complement strand
TAACCATTCTACTATGTGCAAGCTTTTTTGCTTGCTCTCCATCAGACGAATCTTCTCTTACGTTTTTTAAAAAACTAGATAAAGAAATTAAGGCCAACTCATTGGCCTATTCAACCCTAGAACAAGCAACTTCCACCATTGGGCATCGCCTAACAGGTTCTGAAAATGGTGCCAAAGCAGAAGAATTTGTGTACAGCAAATTTATTGAGTATGGCTTTGAAAATGTAACCTACCAAGAATTTGAAGTGGATGCTTGGAGTCGTGGTTCGGTTCAACTAACCATTAATGTGGATGGTGATGTACGTACTCTGCCTGTTGTAAGTTTAGGCATGTCGCCTGAGTATGCCTCAGTGGCAGGCGATATTATGTTTTTAGGAAATGGCCTTGCCAAAGATTATGATAGTGTAGATGTAACAGGTAAAGTAGTGCTAGCTTACATAAGTTTACTGCCTGATACTGAAAAAGGGAAACATAACCTGCATCGTTCAGAAAAAACTGCCTTAGCTATTGAGCACGGAGCTATTGGTGTTATTCTATTTAATCAGGTAAAAGGCGGAGTGTTATTAACCGGAACAGCTTCAGTAAATGGTAAAATATTAGACGTGCCCGCCATGTGCATTGGCCTTGAAGATGGGATGAAAATAAAGGATCAAATTGAAGGTGGCAAGAATGTAAAGGCTGCCATTAATATGACCAATGTTAGTGGCCCAATAAAGGCCCGTAATATAATAGCTACGCTACCTGGAAGCGAACTAGCAGAAGAGGAAATTATAATCGGTGGCCATTTAGATAGTTGGGATTTGGCAACTGGAGCCATCGATAATGGAATAGGCTCATTTAGCGTGCTTGATATTGCACGAAGCTTTAAGGCCAATAAATTACAACCCAAGAGAACAGTAAAATTTGTACTTTTTATGGGCGAGGAGCAAGGATTGTTAGGGTCTAAATATTTTGTTTCACAAGCTATTAAGGGTGGTAGCATTAACAATATCAAGGCCATGATGAACCTTGATATGACAGGCAACCCCATTGGGGTTAATGCCTCTGGGATGGGGGTAGATTCCGTTTTCTTCAAACAAATTGGCAGTCACATTCAAGCCATAGATAGTGCTTATCAAAATAAATTTAGTTCACGAGCTGGCCTCCATAGCGACCATCAACCATTTATGTTAGAGGGTGTGCCTATTCTATCGTTACACTCTAATATGGAACGCTCTATTTATAATTGCTACCATGCCGATTGTGATGATTTTGGCCTAGTAAAGAAAGTAGATATTACTAATAATGTACGCTTTGGTACGATGATACTTTATGTGGTTGCCAATGCGGAGGTGTTGCCATTTACTAGAATGGATTCTGAGCAAACTAGGGTATTTATGATGGAAAACAACCTTGAAGAGAAACTTAGGATTGGCGGAGATTGGAAATGGGAATAAACTACTCTAAGAAAGAGTAATTAGAGAGTTAAGGTATCCGTCATTATTTTCCTTTATAGCCTCATAGAGGCGACCTGTCTATAGAATAGTCCTATATTATTATTACTTTAGGACGCTCCTATGGAGCTGGCTTGGTGTTTCATATATACTACAAATAGGTCGCATCTCTGAGGCTTCACTTGATAAAAATCGGGTAAATAGTTACGAATTAAGTGAAAATTTTTCCGGCCGGAGCGTTGTGGGCTTAAACCACAAGGGTTTTGTTCTTGCAATAAAAAAGGGTTAGAGATTAATATCTCTAACCCTTTTTTTATTATGGTCATCCTGAATTTATTTCAGGATCTGAGTAAAGGATTTTTTTGTTCTGGAATAAACTAAGAATGACTACTTCCAAAATATAAACAGGTAACATTATTAACTTATTTGGTAGTTCCAAAATTGGCAGTAAGTCCAATGCCTAGTGCTTGCCTAAATTGAACTCGTGACCCAAAGCTTTC
The DNA here is from genome assembly GCA_964596935.1 of uncultured Roseivirgaceae bacterium. GTDB lineage: Bacteria > Bacteroidota > Bacteroidia > Cytophagales > Cyclobacteriaceae > JAKISE01. The sequence goes on along the minus strand of CAZQWZ010000324.1, from coordinate 347 downwards.
TTTAATTCCATCACCCGTTCTATCAACAGGTATATTAATATCTTGATCATAGATGAGGTTAGTTGTTAAATTAGCAGCCAAAAAATCATTGATTTTAAAATCAATGATTAAATCCCAGTTAACATCCCAAACAGCTAAATTTTCGTAATTACCAAACATAGTGTAGAGTGTAGTAAACGTTACATTCTTTATAATTTCTTTTTTATAAAATAAAGAGAAAAAAGCACCAAACTCTGTACGTATATTCATGGTAGAATCTACCCCGTAAGCTCCTTGTGCAGCAAGAACATCATCCATTACAAAGGTTGTTTTGTTTGCTACTGGATTAATTAAAACAACAAAGTTAT
>CAZQWZ010000323.1:0-2284 GCA_964596935.1 uncultured Roseivirgaceae bacterium | reverse complement strand
CAGCTGCGGCAAAAGCCGAACCCTATTTAACTGAGCTTATGAGTAAAATGTTGGAGTAACGTCATTGCGAACCCCATCCAAATTAACAATATTTAAGCTGAAGAATGAATGGGGTGAAGCAATCTATTAACCTAAGAAGTTATTGTTGGCAACGAGTTTAAAGCAAAGTATCTAAAGCTGCTCTTTTTTTCCAAGGCACGAGGAATCTTGTAAGATTAGAAAGTTATTTTTGATATATAGAAGATTCCTCGTACCTCGGAATGAAAAATGTTAAATTTGAATCTCTGACAATATTGTATGTAAATGGCAAAAAATAGCAGCTGTTTTATAAATAGAATAGGCTGTTATAATTTTCGTTGCAGTCTATTTACTTAGGCGAGATTACTTCAAAATTTTGAAACTAAAATTTCTCGTAATGACGATAAAACTAAAAGCTTTCTTTTCTATTTCGAGGAACGAGGAACGAGAAACCTTATACGGTTAGAAAGTCATCTTTAAGAAGTAGAAGATTCTTCGTTCCTAAGAATTAAAAAACCAAACTTGAATACTAAACTATGAACATCATCGATTTTATTATAGGGTTTACCTTGGTAAATGCTATACCTCATTTTGTATTTGGCATTTGGAAGAGACGCATGTTAAGTGCCTTTGGCTTTGGCAATATGCAAAACATACTTTATGGGTTACTTAATTTTGCAATATCTATAAGCTTATATCTTTATCAGTATGGGTTAGATCACTTGTTAGCTAATGGCATATACCTAGGCGGTGCCTTTTTAGTTATTATGTACTTTTTAACTAGCAGAGTGCTTTTCAATATTTTTAATAAGAACCCAAATAATTAATTACCAATATTACCGTACATATTCCACCATCACAATTTAACATGACACCCCAAAATTTCGATAATTATCGAAACGGGAAAGCTTACACTAACCTTGTTATTCAATGAATACCTCCATCTGGAACCAACAATATGCCAAGTTTAGTGCTTATGGTTTTCTTAAAAACTTACGATTCTTTGATGCTTTTTTTATCCTATTCCTTTTAGAAAAAGGACTCTCATATACTGAAATAGGAATTTTATATGCCTCACGAGAAATAATAATCAACCTCTTTGAAATACCTTCAGGATTAATAGCAGATACTTATGGGCGAAAAAATGCGCTAATAGGTTCTTTCTTATTTTACATTATTTCATTTATTGTCTTTTATATATCCTCTGAGTTTTGGTGGTTTTTAACAGCCTTTCTTTTGTATGGGGTTGCCGATGCTTTTAGATCGGGCACACACAAGGGTATGATTATGGATTACCTTAAACTCAACAACTGGCAAGATCAAAAAATTAATTACTACGGGCACACAAGAGGCTGGTCTCAAAAAGGGTCGGCCATATCTTCGCTTATTGCAGGTGTAATTGTTTTTTATAGTGGGTCTTATCAAAGCATATTTCTTTATTCGATTGTTCCCTATCTTTTAAATTTAATGCTCATATTGAGCTACCCTCAAAACCTTAACTTATCGCAAAATGCTCATTCTAAAAAGCATGTTGGCTTAACGCTAAAAACATTTTTTGCTATTATTAAACAAGCAAAAATTTTAAAACTATTAAATGCTTCAGCACTGCATTCAGCCTATTTAAAAGCAGTAAAAGATTATATTCAACCATTAATGGTAAGTGTTGCCTTGGTGCTACCTATACTTTTAGAGGTTGAAATAGATAAGAAAAATGGATTAATTATTGGCATCCTCTATTTCTTTATTTACCTAATTACTTCGTATGCTTCACAGCTTGCGGCTACAGTAGCCGCAAAAAACAAAAAACGTATATCTTTCCAAACATTAATTTGGGGTTTCCTATTTGGTATTGGTTGTGGAGTATTCTATTTCTATGATTTATGGGTACTTGCATTGATAGCATTTATAGGTATCTACGTTATTGAAAATATGCGTAAACCAATACTTACAGGTTTTGTGGCTGATAACGTACCCAACGAAATGCTAGTTTCGGTTCTTTCGGTTCAGTCTTTAATCAGAACTATAATTACGGCTGTGCTGGCACTAACTTTTGGAATTATTGCTGATAGTTTTGGGATTGCAGTTTCATTTATTATAATCTCAATGCTGCTATTATTTACAACTGTTATAATTAAGAACCTGAGTTCAACCTAAGAAATTCTGTAGAGCAAATAACCATTTCTAAATATAATACAATTTGTTAATTCTTAGATAATAAACTACCCCGAAGCAGAGCCACCGGGGTATTATTAACACTTCGGCAATT
>CAZQWZ010000322.1:0-2334 GCA_964596935.1 uncultured Roseivirgaceae bacterium | reverse complement strand
TAGGGTATTTACTACTAAATACGATGGTATCTAATGCATCGTAGGTGTAATTCCACTTTTTCATATAATAATCAGCAGGCATAAATGCATCATTTGTTTTAGTCAGTAGTGCTTGTAGCTCTTCTTCAAGTTCTGCTTTAATAACTGTGTAAGAATCTTCGTTAATCAAATTATTCTGCTGGTAAGGGTCTTTCAAATTATCGTACAAGAGCCAAGGGCCGTTGAGGTCTTTTACATAAGTGTATCTTTCCGTTCTCACTCCTCTGTACTCTTTACCACCTCTAATAGCCGACCATTCGTGAAAAGGCACAGGGCATAGAATAAGCCCAGCTTTAATATTAATGGGCTCATTACTTACTAAATGAGAGGAGAAATCATTGCCTTCTACAGAAGTTGGAATTTCTAAATTGCTTAACCCTAAAATTGTAGGCATAATATCGGCAGTTACAAAGGGAGTTGTAATCTTTTTTGGTTCGTTATTTTTCGAGGGGTACTTTAAAAGAAAAGGCACCTTTATGGATTCGTCCCAGGGTTTTTGCTTGGCAAATTGCCCCTGCGACTCTAGCATATCTCCATGATCGGAAGTGAAAATAAAAATGGTATTATCCTCTATGCCAGCCTTTGAAATGGCCCGCTGCAAACGACCAATATAAGTATCTAACGCAGTACAATGTGCATAATAGCCTGCCAAATTTTTTCTTGCTTTTTCTTTTAAACTATCGGGCACATTAGGTCGTAAAACTATATTTTCTAAGCTATCATACATCTGTACAAATTGCTTAGGTGCTGTGGAATATGGATTATGAGGTGGACCCCAAGAAAGATATAGAAAAAAAGGATTTTCTTTATTTTTATGTATAAATGAAATGGCTGAATCAGTTTGAATTTCGGCATCATAGCCTTCCCACGAGTGTTTTTGGTTATTTTCGTCAAAATAATCTGAAGTGTTATATTTATGTGTACACTCCATGCTTTTCCAATACTCAAATCCTTGCCTTCTTTCTTTCGGAATTGGAAGCAATCGCTTTTCCCATATTTTTTCATCATTTTCATGGCCATTCAAATGCCATTTACCAATATAACCCGTTTTATAACCTGCCTGTTTAAATACATCCGCTAAAGTAGTTGCCTCTGTTTTTAAAGGTTTATCATTATAAAATACCCCATGGGTTAATGGGTATTGTCCTGTAAGTATGGTTGCTCTACTTGGGGCGCAAACAGGAGTGCTAGCTATTGCATTTGTAAAATTTATGCCTTCTTCAGCAAGCTGATCCAGATTAGGCGTTTTTACATTGGCATCTCCATTATACCCCATAGCTTGAGTTCGCCACTGATCTGCCATCACAAACACTATGTTTGGGTGTTCTGTAATTCTTGTTTCTTCGGTTTTAGTAACACAAGAGTAGCCACTAAAAAACAGCACCAATAGTGGCAATAATTTAGATGAATAGTTAAAAAAAGCAGTAAGGTAATTCATTGTTATCTTAGCAATGAATGTAATGGTTTTTTGGTAGAACGTATTCTCCATATTAAATATGCACCAATAAGACCATCAAAGATCATACAAGCCATTGGTAAATCTAATAGTAACTCTGGCAACTCTCTTGGGAAAAAATCCCAAATGATATGACCAAACCAAGCCACTACCATAAGCCATGGTTTAAATAAACCTCCAATGGCCAATGCTATAATAACACCAAATACAATAAGCTCGGTTTGGTCTCCCCCCATAGCGTATGTAGAACCTAGCCAGATGGTAAAAATAGCCCACCCTGCCAATTCAGCTTTTGGTTTAAGCCAGTAGAGACCCAAAATCGGGAATAGTGGCAATATAGGTGCCGCCCATAATAGCCAATGGTTTGAGGCGGCTAAACCAACAAACCTACTTGTAAGCATTACCAAAATCACTATCCAAACGGTAACTAAAACGGTCAGTAAAATTTTCTTAATCATTTTTAATAGTGTTATATAAAATTACAAAAAATACAATGTGAGCTATATTAGGAGCCGTAGGGGCGATATAAGTACCTAAAGACCCAAACAACAAGCTTAGAAGGCTTATCGCTATTGTAATAAAGATAGGATTTAAGTATGCCATCTTTTTATTCAGTTTGGTTTTGGTTCGAACTACTCTCCAAAAATAAATACTTGAAGCAGTAATAACACCAACTACTGCAACCACCCACAACCCTAAAAAGAAGGCTCCCCAATTCATCATGTTTTTTAGTGGATCTGCCATAAGGGTTCCATTTTTTATTTCCTCATACATTTCCACACCAGTAATTCCATGGATTGCTGCTCCACTAAGGGAAGCAACGATAGCTATACTTATAA
>CAZQWZ010000321.1:0-2347 GCA_964596935.1 uncultured Roseivirgaceae bacterium | reverse complement strand
GTTAAAGTCATTCCTGCGCAGGCAGGAATCCGTTAATATCCCAATGCTAAACCAGTTAGTGAAATTTGAAAAATAATACACCCATATTATACCATTTAACTACAATTTGTATAAGTAGTTAAGTGTTTACCTCTAAAATTGGTTAATGGTAAAAGCCCTAAATCACTCTAGTTCATTTATAACTATAGTTCACCTTAGCCACTCCCAACTTTAACTCAATACCAAATTTCCTGCACTTAATTTTTGTGTTTCTTGCTTATACTTAAAAAGCAATGCTTCCTCATTGCCTTTTAGATAGGTGTTTTCTCCATCAATCTCAATGAGCATACCTTCGGGCAAACCAATAACAGTAGAATCGGGGCTTTTAACTAAATATTCTTGCAACCTCATTTCGCGTGTTTCACCGCCATGATTTGGGATGGTTGCATTTGTAAAATGCGGGTTAATTTGAAAATCAATAAGGTTAAGTGCATTAAATGATTGCGGTTGCTCCACGGGCATATCATTTGTGGTTTTTATAGTAGGGCAGGCCATATTAGCCCCGGCACTCCAACCTACATATTTTGTACCGCTTGCCACCGCTTGGTTTATCGGATCGATAAGATTTTCATCTTGAAGCTTTTTAAGCAAACTAAACGTATTGCCACCTCCCACCATTACACAATCGGCATTCAAAATTTCATCCGCTTTGTTTTCGATTGTATGAATACCTCTTATTGGTAAATCAAAATCACTAAGCGAATCAACAACTGCTTGGGTATAATCATCATAGCTAATAGTTACACCTGCATAAGGGATAAAAATCACATGTTTAACACCCTCCAAAAAAGCTTTTAAATATTTTTGAGGCCAACCTAGATAGGCTTCGCCTTTCATTGTTGAATTGCTAAGTAGAAGTAATTGCATAACTTAAAAGATAAAATTTACAAAAAAATAGATATAACTTTTTATAGTAAAAAAAGCTACATAGTATAAAGCAAATGTACTATGATAAAGAAAATTCTATTAAAATCGATGAATGATTTTTTAGGAGCTAAAAGGAAGATTATCTTATTAAAAATAATAGCATTTTATATGATTGCTATTTTAGCTTTTGCAGCTATTAAATTGATTAGTTAATAAACTCTATAATTTCTTCAGCATATAAATCAATCTCTGCATCTTCAGAAGCTTGCTTTTCTACCAAGAAATTAAAAACAGCCTCTACTTGCATAATGCTTGTGAGTTCGCCACTTAAAACTAGGGCTTTCACCTTTTTAACGATACGCTCATCTAGCTCAATGCTTCCTGGTCTAAGGTGCATTTCTTCCAAATATTGGATTCTTCCAATCAGTAATTCTTTAGCTATTTGAGACATATGATGGTAATTTATACCGCAATTTAAAATTTATGTACTACTCAAACAACTGAGATACAAAAAATATTTTTGAATCTGCATAAAAATTGCGAATACGTTTTAATTATGTTCGTAAAATCCTATTTTTGAAATTCTTAATTAAAAATAATTACTATGCTAGCGATTACAATTGGTTCTGGTGCTAATCTTTTTATCATCATTTTTGCTATCCTTATTGGTGCACTTACTGGTCTTTCGGTAACTGATGCCATGAAAACCGAAGAAAAAGATTCGGAATAATTCATTCTAGTATTTTCATATACTAACTTCTTAAGCACATGAGCCTTTTTGAAATCTTAGATCAAATTGGCATTTTAACTTTTGCCATTTCTGGATCAAGGTTGGCATTATCTAAAAAACTCGATCCTTTTGGTGCACTCTTTTTAGCAGGTGTAACTGCAATTGGTGGTGGCACTTTACGCGATATCCTTTTAAATAAGCCTGTGTTTTGGCTGCACGACACCTTGCCTTTACTCACTATTTTAGTAGGTGTTGCAATCACTATAGTATTTCGAAAAAAAATTGTAACCATTAACAGAACGTTATTTATTTTTGATACCGTTGGGCTAGGCGTGTTTGTTGCAGTGGGCCTCGAAAAAGCATTAGAAGCTCAACTACCTCCCATACAAGCCATTATGATTGGCACAATAACGGCCGTATTTGGAGGTGTAATTAGAGATATACTCGGTAATGAAATACCTCTTATTTTTAGAAAAGAAATGTACGTAACAACCTGTATTTTAGGTGGTATTTTTTATTTACTAATTGGTTACCTAAACCCTCCTATATGGGTTCTATCTATATCAACTATTTTACTTGTAATCGTTTTAAGGATAGTATCAATAAAATTTAAACTTTCTTACCCTTTGTTAAGTGAAAGAGATTGATTTTAAAAATTAGTTTAAATTAAAATTTAGGACTATTTTTAGCGGTTTATGAATAGAATCAAGC
>CAZQWZ010000320.1:0-2394 GCA_964596935.1 uncultured Roseivirgaceae bacterium | reverse complement strand
CCTAATTAGTCAATCAGAATTTCATCAATAAACATCCAAACGCCACTGCCTTTCGGTGATTGTTTTAAATTGATGGCTTTCACTTTTACATATCTTGCATTTTGCTCATTAAAGTTTACCACAAAGTCTTTTAAAGTTGTGGCAGCATTTTGAACATAAGGCCGTTCCATAAAACCTACTTTTTTAAATGAAACGGCATCATCTGAAACATACACTTCAATTGCCTTTGGGAAATAGATCCAAGGGCTTTGATTTTCCAAAGCTCCTACAGTTACTTGGCTAATGGTTTCTTCCTTTTGCAGATCAATTATAACTTCCATATCATCGTTAAGCCAGCCTTGCCATTGCCCATCATGAAAATTCTTTGTGCCTCTAATGGCATTTACCAAATTGGATTCTCCAGCACCTACATACTTTTGGCTATTAGGAATACGATACTCAACCATAGCTGCCACAGCTTTATGAAATTGTATGGTATCTGTAAATATCTTTCCAAAGATTGAATCGTTTTTAAAAACGGCAGCAGTTATTATGCTTGTTGTTGTTAGCTCGATTGGCACAGTGTAATTTTTGGGGTGGTCAATTAGTTCTTTGCTTCCCAATACATATCTAATGTCAGCATCTGAAAATTCGCTATTCAGCGACAAACTCAAGGTTTTAGAAGTTAAGTCGATTTCTGCCTTTGGGATAATGAGAAAGGCACTTTTTGCATAATTTATACCTCGGTACTCATATCGTTTAAAAAGGGCTGGTAATCGTGCAGAGAAATTATCCCAATTTCGCAATTCTTTAGGGCTCCAAACTGTTTCGGATAAAGCAGCCAGCCGAGGAAATATCATATACTCAGAATGAGCTTCGGTAATTATATACTCCGACCATAAATTTGCTTGACCACCTAATACATGAGCAGCCTGCTCAGTTGTCATTGAATCTACCACTGGGTCAAACTGATATACTTTGCTAAGCGGAGTGTAACCGCCAATTGCTAACGGCTCTTGGTTTTGAGGGCCTTGGTAATGATCGAAATAGCAATGCGTGCCTGGCGTCATCACCACATCGTGCCCTTGGGCAGAAGCTTCAAACCCTCCTTTAACTCCTCTCCAACTCATTACAGTTGCATCAGGTGCTAACCCACCTTCGAGTATTTCATCCCAACCCACAAGTTTTTTTCCGTTTGCATTGATAAACTTCTCCATCCGCTTAACAAAATAGCTTTGTAGTTCGTGCTCATTTTCAAGTCCTTCCTCTTCCATTCTTTGCAAACAATGGTTGCATTTTTTCCAATTGGTTTTGGTGGCTTCATCGCCTCCAATATGAATGTACTGCGATGGAAAAATATCCATAACTTCTAGTAATACGTCTTCTAAAAATTCAAATGTACTTTCTTTACCTGCACAGTAAATATCCGTTATGGGCCAAACCCCTCCAGAAGGAACTCCAATTTGCTCTTCGGTACAAGATAAGAAAGGGTAGGAAGCAATGGCACTTGAAACATGAGCTGGCATCTCTATTTCAGGAATAACTTCGATATTATTATCCATTGCATATTGCACAATTTCTTTTAAGTCTTTTTGAGATAAGAACCCTCCATATTTTTCCTTTTCATTGAACTCTATTTGAGGCCGACCATTCCACGGCAATTCTTCTTGATCAACTCTCCACGCACCAACTTCTGTTAGTTTAGGGTACTTTTTTATTTCTATTCTCCAGCCTTGGTCATCAACTAGATGCAAATGCAGCACATTCATTTTATGCATGGCAAGCCCATCAATTACTTTTTTAATGTATTCTTTACCATAAAAATGTCGAACAACATCCAACATCAATCCTCTCCATTTAAACCGAGGAGTATCTTCAATAACCAAACTTGGCACTTGCCAATCAATATTGGGTTGAAGCGTATTGCTCTCAATTTCTACGGGCAATAGCTGAATTAGACTTTGAATTCCATATAAAAAGCCACCAAACTCACTTGCTGAAATAGTAATTTTTGATTCTGAAATGGTGAGTTTGTACCCATCCTTAAGCATATCTTTATTAAGTATCAACTCTATTAAATTAGAATTGGGAGCCTCTTGAGGTTCTACAATTACTAAGCTAAAACCAGCTGCTGACTTAAACTTTCTATTTAATAACTCAACGGGCTTATTAAAAGCTGCTTCGGTAACAACAACAGTGCTTTTATTGAAAGTAAAACTTCCCTTTTTAAGAGTTAGTTGGGCAGGTTTAGGAATAATTTTTATATCACTTTCAACAAAATTAGTAGTTATTGGAGAGCCACAAGATATCATTAGCACAAAAAGTGCGATAACATTAAATGTTTTCATTTGTTTGATAATTTAAGTACATATTGCTAAGCAAAAAATAATAACTCAGAAAATGATTTTACTTGGA
>CAZQWZ010000319.1:0-2428 GCA_964596935.1 uncultured Roseivirgaceae bacterium | reverse complement strand
AGACAAATAATATGAAAATCTTTTTCCCAACTTTTACTATACTAACTACTACCCCTATTAATACTATAAAACTATTATTATATAGACTACCAGTAGTTAATCCGCTAACAATAAGACAATTAAAAAAGTCTTTAGCTAGTCTTTATGCAGTCTTTATAAAAACGATAAAGACTATTGCCACCATGCCGCCATTTATTACCCCATTCGATAAAGACTTACGCACTACCAACAGACTAGATAAAGACTGGCGCAAGTGGTTAACTATTAAGAGTTTAACCCCTAAAAGTCTTTATCTCACTACTTTTTGTATAAAAACTAACCCCTACCGTTATTTTTCAGAAAAATTAATTTTAAACAAACTTTAATACAATGGAAATATTTAGATCAGTACTAACAATTGCCATAATAGGCGCAACACTAATAGCCTTAATAGCCTTTTTTGTAGGCTATTTTGTAGGCATCTGGCACAAACAAACCAAACGCCTAAACGATAATAATTGGAAACCATAAACCATACCACCCATATTTTACTTAATAGCCCCAATACTCGAAAAAATACTAGACCAAACCCATTTAACCGCCCCACTATGACCCAAGCCACAAACCCCGAAACCCCAATAAAGAGCTACAGCAAAAAGGAGCTATGCGAACTATACGGCATAACCGCCCCCACACTACAAGCCTGGTACAAACGAGCAAACCTTATTTATAATAAACGAATTAGAATACTATGGCCCATAGAAGTAGCACAACTATTTAAAGCCATTGGGCACCCTTAAAATAAAAATATAATTATGACACCAAAAGCGAAAGAATTGCACACAAAAACAGAAAATGATTTGTTAGAAATAATGGGCAATTGTGATAGTGTTATTAACAAAATACACCGATTGCACGATTTAGAGTTTGATTAGCGACCTAAAATATCACAAAACTTTGAATTATAAATTACTTAAATAGATATAAAATGATTTTAATTAAAACACTTACTCGCAATACACTTTACACGGTTTTAGCGTGCGTTTTATTTTCGTGTAGTTACCCAATAGAAAACTACCCGAAATACTCAATTAAAACGATTGAATATATACCCGACACTTTGAAATTAAAGCACAGAACTTGGATAACAGAAACCATACGTGCAGCAAGCCAAAATATGACAGGGGGAGATTATGAAGATATAGAAGCAACTATTAGACAAGCGAAATATACTGCTGATGAATTGTTTAGTGCAAGTGTTGTTGGATTACGAAAAGAAATTAATGATAACTACTATGATGATTTACATTTAACCCCTCTCGAACTAAATCTCTATGAAAGCAAGATTCTTGATAGTTTGGCAAATGCACGCTAACGTTGAGTGTAATATTTCGGGCGTGAATTAAAACGAAACTTTACAAATACAAAACCATTTTCCCGACAGCAAGAAAATGGTAAACAAGCACTAAATCAAGCCTGAATTTTACACGGTGTTAGGGCAAGTATGGTAAATTAAAAAATGAATATGCAAACAAAGAAACAATCATTTTTAGAAAGTTTAACCAACGTGTTTATCGGTTATTTAATTTCACTTTTAAGTCTATTTATAATATTCCCGATTCTAGGAATAGAAAGTAGTACAGGAAAAAACCTAATAATCACATTATATTTTACATTAATTAGCATCACAAGAAGTTACATTTTAAGAAGATATTTTAATAAAAAACACAAATTAAATGGAAAGTAGAGAAATAAAATTTAGAGCATTGAGCAATAACGTAATGGTTTATGGACATTACTTTAATAATCACGATTTTAATAATCAAGATATTATTATAGGATTAGAAAATGAAAATGAATTGGGTAGTGGTTCTGAATTTATAATAGATATAAAAACATTAGGGCAATTTACTGGATTAAAAGATAAACACGGAATAGAAATATTTGAAGGCGATTTATTATTAGATGAATTTCCTATTGATGAAGAAGATTTAAGCAAAGGAACAAATAAAAATTTAGTACCCGTTGTGTGGTGTGATAAACAGTTAATGTGGTGCATAGACATCTCATTTGCTTTAGATGGTAGTTTCTTAACTTCTTTGGTTGATTATTTTGGAGAACATTTAGAGGTTAAAAGAAATATTCATCAGGTTGGTAAACTGTAATATTTGCCATAACACCAAGCTAAATGCCGTTTTTTTTCAATGGCATTTTAGCAACTGTTAAAAAGCGTCACTCCCCTTTCGGGAGTTATGCGTACATTTTTTAACTAAATACTACCTACTAATTACTATCTCAAAAAAAACCACTATTCCATAATAAACCCAACAAAGCCCAGCTAATTTACGCAACCAATAATAACCGCTAAGCCGATACGCCAACCCTCGTAACCTTGAAGTCCAAAGTAATACACTTAGACTTTTTTTATAATGAAGGAACAATAACGAGG
>CAZQWZ010000318.1:0-2430 GCA_964596935.1 uncultured Roseivirgaceae bacterium | reverse complement strand
TAATGATTAGAGATGTAGATAGGATAACTGGTAATGGAACTAAAAAATTTGGAGGTTATATAACTGTAACTACTCCTAATTATGGTGCTCCAATATCAAATTCAATAATTGATGGAAGTGTAGAAAGTGCAGCAGAAAATGCGTGTAATAAATTAGCCGATGGCCCTTTGGCTCAACTATTTGGCTTGCCTTGGGGAATCGTTTCTAATTTGGCAACCAATGTTTTATGCGATAAATTTATTGACAATGATTTGGTTCAAAACTTACAAGGAACACCTGTAACCAATGCAGATTTACGAGTAGGTAGTCCTACTATTAATGCTATAAACAATTACACCAATAACAACAATCCAAATATCCCAAGAATAAGTATTTGGGCAGAAGAAAACAGTCCTGTACATTGGAGAATGTTTAGTTCTGCTGTATATAATAATGATATGACACTTGTTAATAAAGTTAATTCTGCAAGAGGAATTTATCAAGGATTTAATACATACAATACCGCTTTAGGAATTGCTTGTGCTGTTGGTGGTTTTTGGAATCCTTTTTGTTGGGGTGCATCTGGACTCTATTTTTACAGAGCATCACAATGGAGAAAAGGTAGAAATTGGATAGATGACAGTGAAAACATTTGGAGTTCTTTAATTAAAACCACAAGACGTGAACCTCAAACTTATTGGGCAAATGTATGGGTTCCTTGTGCATATCCACCATTACCTGAACTTGACGACACGCTAGCAAGACTTGCTCCTGATCCTGATTGTGGAGAATGGGTATGGAAACAACGAACACGCTATATTAGCGTTAATTACCCAAGCGATGGTCTTTTACCTCAATACACCCAAGAATTGCAAGGTATTCCATGGGGAAATAGATACAAAGTAAATGGTGCAAATCATCTCGAAGTGAGAAATATGAGTGCTGGTAGTGTGGATGAAACTAAAGTCCAGTTTAATTTGATTTTTAATAGACCATCTTCTGATTGGTTTCATACAGATTAAATTATTTACATATGAAATCTATAACAGTTATGATAGTGTTATTCATCTTTATGGCATCTTGCCATAAAGATGATGACACTAACAATCAAACAGACGAAAATGGAGTGATAACATCATTACCATATCAATGGAAAAAATCATTGCATTTGAACGGTACAGTTTCGAATAGCAACATCAGAAAGGCTATTTATTATAATGGTGATATTGCGATACCAACAACCAACGGAGGTAATAATAGATTGATGACTTTAATCAATCCAAATAACGGAAATTTTATTTGGAGTTGGGATGATAGATATCAACCTCAAACTGAAGATATTTTTATAACTTATTATCATCAAAACAATAATCTATTAACCTACCAAACAGGAAGCCGTAGTTATTGTATTAATTTAGATAATGGGACAACACAATGGAAATTTCAAAGAAACAAGCCTTATGATGTTAGGATTAACTCGTATAACAACTCTTATTTTGGTTATAGTGCAATAAATAATCAAGAGGGTAATGATGAACAAATTTGCTATCAAGGAAATCTTCAAACAGGCGAGTTAACGGAGTTTTTAAGAGCAAATTTATCATCAAACTTTATTTCTCCAACAGGTGTCGGAGGTATTATATACGTTAATCAAATACCTAATCAAGAGAACAATCTACTAGTTACATATGCAGAACCGTTGCCTGATAATGAAGTAAATTCTTTTATTGGAATATACAACACAGTAAATGGTAATTGGGTTTGGGATAGAAAATTATTATCCTCTCCAAATATAAATACAAGTGTCTTTAGTCCTCCTCAAATATATAACGGGAAAATTATTGCTAATGTTGGTAAAAAACTAGTTTGTCATAGTCTTGAAACTGGAGAGCAAATATGGAGTAAACAATTTACGCAAGATTTTTTATTTTCAGGTTTTATCATAGAAGAAGATAAAATTATTGCTAATAATGAAGATACTTTTACTTATTGCCTAAATCCAGAAAATGGAAATACTATTTGGAAAACAGAAAGTTCAGGTACAAGTGGCAGAATGAGTTACTTGAATGGTATTGTTTATTTTGTTGGTGGTTCAACAGGAAAATTACACGCTATTGATGTTAGCACAGGTAATCACGTTTGGAAAATAGATGCTTCAAAACTTGGAGAACCAAATAGTAGTAATTTTAAAACAAATGCTGTTTATGTATTTGAAGCAGAAAATGGAAATCCTGCAAAAGTTATTGCCTTATCTCATTTGAATGCTTATTGTTTTAATGCATATCAATAATAAAATATGAACTCCGAAAGATAGATGTACTACAGGTAACAAAATATAAACGTAATAGCGGTTTTATGCTAAACTCAAAGTTTGTGATTTTAAACAAAGTTTAGTGATAGATTAGAAATATAGTCTTTTAAATTCCGCTACTACGCTTATACAAACCGTTA
>CAZQWZ010000317.1:0-2435 GCA_964596935.1 uncultured Roseivirgaceae bacterium | reverse complement strand
ACAGTTTAACCGAAGGTGTTTATCGGGTTTCAAGCCGTAATGATTCAATACTTCTTTTAATGTGAGCTTGCTTTTGATTTCTTGGATTTCCATGTGGATAACTTTTTCTTATAGTGAATACGCTTCAAAACTACCATAACAACCGTATTTAAGAAAATCAAAGAACAATCATTTATTAACATACACTATAAAATATTGTGTTATTTGTAGCGTATTCAGTAGATTTGTAGTGTTAATAACTTAATTTCGATTCAAATGAACTCACTTGCAGTAAGACTTAAAGAAGGACGTAAAAACAAGGGTATTTCTCAACAGGCTCTCGCAGAACTAGCACAAGTACACTACACGAATATTGGCAAGTATGAGCGAGGAGAAGCCAACCCATCCGCTGCCGTTTTGAATCGAGTTGCCCAAGCTCTGGAGCTTTCACCTGACTTTTTGATAAATGGAACTATGGACGATAAAGCTGGAGTGAGCCTTTCGGACGAACGACTGCTACAACAATTTAGAAAGATTGAGCGATTACCTGAAACAAAAAAAGCCCTCCTAGTTGAGTTCTTGGACGGCTTTATCTTTAAATCGAATGTGCAGCAGTTGGCTTAATTAATCAAGAGTTGCATAACGAATAGATAAATTCTTTAACACCTTTACAGCTCTACTATTCTGCTTTCCTGGCTTCCATTTTGGCATCTTACTTATGAGTTCTTCTGTTAGTTTATTGAGCCCATCTGATTGACCTCGTAGGATTTTAAAGTTGGTTACATTTCCTTCTTCATCAACCACAATCTGATAATAAACAACTTTTGCTTTCCTGTTCTTTTCTACAACTGGGTGTTTTGAATTTTCATGATAGAACTTTTGCAAACCTGATTCACCCCCTGTAAATTCGGGCATTTCTTCAACTACCGTAAAGACTTCTCCTTTAAATGGATTGGATTTGGTTGTAATGGGAATAATATCATCCTGAGCCACTAAACTGTACGAGGCAAAGGATAGTAATATGTAAATCAATAATCTCATTTTTTACTTTTTAGTTTTATTACTTTCAGAGGTTTAGGCTGCTTCAGTTTTCCGATAATTTTAGACTGTTGCGGTTTAGAACTATCTAAGGTTATTTTGACACTATCACCAACCGCATAATACCCTTGCCAACTAAACCAACTACTTGAAGTGCTTACATATTCTTGATTGCCAAAACAATAAGCATAGGCAACAACTTGTTTGTATTTATTTCTGCCAATATGCCGATAATTGACTTCTGTTATTACTCCTTGTACAGTAGTTTTTTTCTCATCACAACCAAGAAGAATTAGCAAAAAACATATGATTAAGTATTGTCTTACCATTAATCATTTTATCTAACTACTACTTCTGTTGATTGTACTTGATAGCTTGTTGTTTCATCCAACTACCACGACCTTTATACTTTCCAACATCTACACCTTTTTGGGATTTAAGATAAAGAGAAAATGACGTTGCAACTTTTGGTTTAGGAGCTAAACTGAAATTTCCGAATGAGGCTGTTCTGCCTCGTTTCATGCCATTGATACCATCTGCACTAAGTAAACCATCGGCTGTTGTAATATAAAACTCCATTAGTTTCATGTTACCCAATGTATGACCGTACTTATTCCAATAATTGTCTGCGGTAATTGGGTCAGCCATGCCTGACGCTTCACTATTTCTAATTGCTGTTCCAAATCCGCTATAACTTTGAGGAGAGTTTAAAAGCCAATAGCGCATTTTTAAATCTGAGTAACTGTATTCATAACCTGAATTAGAATTATAGTTACTATTAATTCCTTCCCAAAGATTAAATTTAGAAGCTACCCATCCATCACTTGTCTGACCGACATAAGCTTCAGAACCTTCAACTTGTTGAGTTCCCAAATGCTTACCGCTATTATCAGAATAGTTAATAAATTGAACTTCATCACCTCCTAAAACACTAACCCAAGTTTTCTCGCCTGTTTCTACATTTACGTTCCACTCATCATCATTATCTCCATCAGCAGCTACAGCAGCTCTCCCATCAGGATCAATAAAGTAAATAGGGTTATTATTAAAGGCAGCATAGGGAGATTGCCATGGGAACTCATGAGCTAAGGGGTCAACATTCCACCTTCTGCCTAGTCTTGGGTCATATTGCCAAAATTCTGCAGAGTAACTATTTCCGCTCCCTGATATCTCATCATCCCTCATCTGAGATTGAAACCCATAACCATAAACACTCCCATCTCTCATAGCAAGCGGTACAGAAGCATTTTTTTCAATTTGAAATATTCTAATATCAGTTATTTCTGCATACTTATCATATGGATAACCGTTTTCTCCCCAACTTGCTTTAAATTTAAAATGAACAACTCCATTCGATGCTAAACTATCAAGTTGTGATCCACTAAAATTAAATGTCAATCTTTTGTCCACAGCTCTTC
>CAZQWZ010000316.1:0-2436 GCA_964596935.1 uncultured Roseivirgaceae bacterium | reverse complement strand
TTTACTCTGGCACACAGCAATCTTCTTCGGTACCTTCAATGGTATTTCCCATTGCTTGGTTATTAGCTATTCGTTAGTTTCTTCTTGTAAGCAAGGAGAAAATGGAAATTAGTTTTATTCTATGTGTATCTTTTTTGTAATTCTGTCTTATATATACAAATACTAAAAAATAAATTGAACAATTACCAAGAAAAAGAATTAATTGAAAAGGCAAAAGCTAACCCCAAAGCTTTTGAGGAATTATACAATATTCATTTTCAACCTATTTTTTTATTTGTTCTAAAGCGAGTTGGCGATAAAGCGACTTCTGCAGATTTAACATCCCAAGTTTTTTTAAATGCACTCACTCATTTAAAACGATACACATACCAAGGAGTACCTTTTTCAGCGTGGCTTTATAGGATTGCAACCAATGAATTAAACCAACATTATAGAAAATCATCGAAACAACGCCAAGTAGTATTAACAGAAGATATGGTTGAAAATATGAAGACGGAGACAGGTGTAAATTTGGAAGATATGTTCACTAAGCTATCAAATGGATTGCAGGCGTTAAAACTAGAGGCTTTAGAACTAATAGAGCTGCGCTTTTTTGAAAATAGAAGCTTTAAAGAAATAGGTGTAATACTTAACGTAACCGAAAATAATGCCAAGGTTAGAACTTATCGAGTGTTGGATAAACTTAAAAAACAGCTAGAAAATGGCAAGGTATAAAATAGTGAAAATGGACAAAAAGATGTCAAAAGAGGATATGGAAGGCTATAAAAACTTTGATACCTTACTAAAGGCTCATAATAAATCGATACTATTTAAACGCGTATTGGTAACTGTAGTGGTTATAAGTTTAGTTGTGAGTGCAGCGATCTTTTGGCATTCAATAACTGATGTTAAAGTAATAGTTAACAACATTGAACCTGCACCAAGTGGAATTACAACTATTGCTGATTCAGCTAAAACTAGAGCTGAAGTAGATTCACTTATTATTAAAACCAAACCAGTAAAAACCAGTAAAAAGAAAGATCGTGTTACGATCAAAAAAGTTAAAGAAAAGGAAACAGTTCCTATCTATGAAGAGCAACCATTTAGCTTTACAAAAGCTTACCCAACTTATGGTTTAGATAGTTTGATGAATTATTTTAATAATGAGCTAAAACGGGAAAATATTTCTCAAATCCAAGGCATCCTTTTAGTAGCATTTGAAATTGATGGTAAAGGAAAACCTGCTTCTATTAAAATTTTACAAAGTTTATCTAAAGAAGTAGATAATGAAATTATTGAATTAATAAAACTGATGCCGCCTTGGAGTCCAGCTATGATGAACGGGAAATTAGTTTCTAGCACAACCACTTTGCCAATAAAAATTGATATTAATTTAGTAACCCAATAACATGAAAGGTATTCAAAAAAGCAAGATTCTTATTGGAGTGTTACTATTGGCAACCCAATTGGTACAAGGCCAAACATTTACGCCCCTACCATCTACAAATTATGGCACAACAAACGGATATATAATATTGGCAGATTTAAATCGAAATGACACCCTTGAAGTAATAATAACAGGTGTTGATACCCTAGGGCAAGATGTGCTTCTTATTTATAGTATTGATACAACGGGCAAACTTTTTAACCCTGTTCAAATAGACATACCAAATATTAAAAACCCAAAACTGCAAGTAAGTGATATAAATAATAATGAACTAATAGATATTTTGATTTCTGGCAATGTAGAAAGCAATCCTTACTTTAATATTTTACTAAATAGGTCGGGATTTGAATTTGACAACTACCCTGCGCCTCTACCTCAGTTTAATGGTGATATGCGTTTGGCTGATTTTAACAACGATGGGCTTACTGATCTTATAGCGAGTTCTACTCAGCCAAGTACAAATGACACAATTACTCTTTACACCAATTTACTAGGTGCATTTAGTTTATGCGATTCTTGTAGTTTTATCCCACTTCATAACACTCGATTATTAGATATTGACGCAAATAATAATGGGTTTATTGATATTATAACCTCAAGTGATGCGAATAACGGACAAGTTTTTTATTTGAATAGAAATATTAATAATCAGCGATTTGATACCGTAAATCTTTCTTTTGAGAACTTTACAAACCCTCTATTTAGCAAAGGCGATTTTACTAAAAATGGTTTTTTAGATGTGTTAGTTGGCGGAAAAATTAATGGAAGAGATAGCTTACTTATCTATAAAAATATGGGCGATAAGTTTGAAGTAGAGCAGGGCTTGTCTTTGGCGGATAGCCTTCAGCAAATTATTTCAGGTGATTTTACCAATGATGGTTTACTCGATTTACTGGTATTGACCAGAAACGAGTTTACACTTTATTATAATAATGGTGCAGGTATTTATGATACCTTAACCCGAAAAATTCATCATTAGGAGGGAAAAAAGGGTGTAAAGTGTTATATTT
>CAZQWZ010000315.1:0-2445 GCA_964596935.1 uncultured Roseivirgaceae bacterium | reverse complement strand
AAAATAGTTCGAAAATATTTTTCCCGAATCTCGATGGCCTTCGTTTCCTTGCTTTTTTAGCTGTTTTTTTTTAGCCATAGCTTTTTTAGTAAAAATGCTATTATTCAAGACCATTACGTTTATCAGCTATTTCGTCAAATAGGTCATAAGGGAATGTTTGGCGTTAACTTTTTTTTTGTTTTAAGTGGTTTTTTAATCACTTACCTATTGCTACAAGAACAAAAAAATAATGGGAAAATAAATCTTAAACTCTTTTATATTAGGCGTTCACTAAGAATTTGGCCATTATTTTATTTAGCTGTGTTTTCGGGTTTTTTTGTACTACCAATGGTAAGCAGTATGCTAAACCGACCCGTAGATACCCCTGATAATTTTTTGTATTATCTATTATTTTTAAACAATTTTATACCCCCTAAAGGATTTGCAGGATTGGGCGTATTGTGGTCTATTGCTATTGAAGAGCAATTTTACCTCTTTTGGCCTATTTTATTTATTGTTTTCAAAAATAATCAAAAATGGATTAGTCCATCGATAATAGTAATTTCTTTAGCCTACACCTTGTTTGTTCGGTTTAATTATTACGATACGCTTAATTGCATACTAGATATGGGTGTAGGAGGCACCATTGCTTACTTTAGCTTTAATGGACAACTTTCTAAAAAATTTAAACCTCTAAAAAAATCCGCCCTTATAATAACCTATAGCATAGGGGCCGCTTTAATACTTACGAGAGAGTTTTGGATATTAAATGAATTTATGGCAAAAACAGAGCGACTGGTTTATTCCATATTTTTTGCTTTTATTATTCTCGAACAAAACTATAGCCAACATTCATTTTATAAGATGGGTAACTTTAAGATCATTTCCTCCCTTGGTAAATACACCTATGGACTTTATGTGCTTCATTTTTATGCCATTTATTTAATTGCTAATTTGTTAGATATATTTGGCGTACACGATAACATCTTCGTTGTTTTATTAATTGAGCCTGTTTTAGCGTTTATTTTAAGTATTTTTGTGGCTTATTTGAGTTATCATTTGTATGAAAAACATTTTTTGAAACTAAAGAAAAAATTTGCTTCTTAACATTATCATGCCTCAACCAAATCTTCTATTTATAAGTATTGCTTTTCCTCCAAAATCAGACCCCGAATGCATCCAGTCTGCTAGGTACTTTAAGGCACTTAAATTAACCAATGCTTTTAATATTCAAGCATTAACATCGTCCTCTCCAACCTTGTTTATGGACGAAGACAAATCTTTAGATAAGTACATTGAACCAGCGGATAATATACAAAAAATAAAAATAATAGAATGGAAGATTACAAATTGGGTTTTACGAAAATTTATGCCTCATGGTATTGATTGGCCTGATTCTAAATTTTCTTTTCACATGCAATGGAAACAAGCTATTAATAAAGTAACAAAACCTGATATAATTTACTCCCGATCGTTTCCATTAAGCTCTACATTAATGGCCTATAAACTTGTGAACCATTTTAATACACCATGGGTTCTCCATTTAAGCGACCCTTGGAGCATCTCTCCCATTCATAGCAGAACAGAAAAAAATCAAAAATTTCAAGAAGAGTGGGAGAAAAAAAGCTTTGAAAAAGCTACATATATATGTTTAACATCTAAAGCAACCATTAATGCCTATAAAAAAAAATATCCTAGCCTAAGTAAAAAATTTCAGCTTATTCCTAATGTTCCTTATGAACAACAAAAAAATGAACCTATTAATTGGAAAGGGAAATTGAAAATTTCATACACGGGGGGATTAGCTGGGCTAAGATCGCCTGAAAAATTTTTAAAAGCCCTTGAACAATCAATAAAAACCCACCCTGAAATTGAAAATAGTATTGAAGTTGTATTTGCTGGAAATATTGATAAAGATGTAAAAAATATATTTTCAACCTCTAAACTTACATGCATTAAGCATCTAGGTAATATTTCTCTTAACCAATCAATTAAATTGCAGCAAAGTAGCCATATTTTACTTTCAATTGATAACCCCATAACCAAAGGAGAACAAGCAATGTTTATACCATCTAAGTTATATGATTATATTAATAGCAATAGAAAAGTGCTTGCATTAACCACCAATAACAGTGCTTCTGATGATTTTTTGACTGATTTTAATGCCGATATACTTACTTTTGAACATATATCAAATCTGCAATCAATCTTATTAAATTATATAATCAAATTAAAAGAAAAAGATGAGGTATTTTTTACCCAACCCAATAAGCTACCTGCCAAATTAGAAGTTGCTAATAACGCTATAAATCTAAGCTCTTTACTAAATAAATCATTAGAAGCTTACCATGCCTAAACATATAGTATTGTACATCTATAATAGCTTTGCTGACCCTATAGTACAAGGCTCGGTACTAACTTATATTGTTCGATATAAAACAACACTAGAAGGTACAGCAAAATTTA
>CAZQWZ010000314.1:0-2449 GCA_964596935.1 uncultured Roseivirgaceae bacterium | reverse complement strand
GGTTATTTAGCTGCCGCAGGGTTGTATGCGTTGGATAATAATGTGGAGCGTTTAAAGGAAGATCATCAACGAGCAAGGGCTCTTGGCGATGCGCTTCAAACAGCAAACTTTGTTAGTGAAGTAGTGCCAGTTGATACCAACATTGTCATTTTTTCGGTAAATGATGTGCAAAAACGGATAGCTCAACTTAAAGATAAAGGAGTGCTTGCTGTTCCATTTGGGGGTAATCAAATAAGGTTTGTAACTCATTTAGATTTTACTGAGCAGATGTTGGAAGAGACGATAAGTGTTATTTCAAGACTCTCCTAATACCATTTCAAATATTAAACTCTCCTAAAATCTCTATTTATCCGTCATACTCCGAATTCTTGTTTAAGAATATCGGGGTATCTCTAAGCCAAAGTATTGTAAGCCGTTCTTAGTAAAAAATTAACTGTATGCGACTTCGGTAGAAGTCTGAGATTATCGGGTCTTACGCCCGATAATGACGTGGAACTAATCTTCCGTATAAATAGCTCCTGCTTTATCGGTTTCCCAAAACTCAATTTTGGAACAGCGTACCCCTTTAGGTAATTTGGTGTTTACTGCTTGGTAAAGCCATTTGCTAATATTTTCTGCCGTAGGCACAAAATTCACAAATACCATTCCTGCGTAAAGTTCAATCTCTATTTCAGTTAAAGATTGAGTTACTTCAGGCAATGAAAACAGGTTATCTTTTAGTTCTAAAATTGCATCTTCAACTTTAGCTTTTGGCAATAAAGTAGAAATCATAGGGTCACTAATATCCATTAATGTTTTATGATCCATTACGCGATCAAGCCATTTTTTAAAAGCACTTAAGTGTTTAAAATCGGTTACCATGCCATTTACCAATTTGTCGGATTCTAGGTAAACCACCACTTTAAAATTATGGCCGTGTAAGTTTCTACAAGTGCACGAAGTAGAATCAGCATACGCCTCTTCCAAGTTTTGGTTCCACACCCGATGGCCAAAGCAACCATGAAATTCTTTGTAAATAATATGCCCCATGGTGCAAAGTTAAAGGAATGAATAAACAAAATAAGGAAAGCAAAATGGTGAGATGAGTTAGTTTAAGTTACTAGCGCATTTATTTACCAAGAAAAATTCAAATATAAATTGAGAATATCTTGGTAAATAGTGTATTTGTGTATGGTTAACCGATTAAAAACAAGCGACTTATTAGAAACGCTTAACTCCTTTCCTGTCTTAGCTATTGTGGGGCCACGTCAGGTAGGCAAAACAACCTTAGCTAAATATTTATCACAAAAAAATACTAAAGATAGTGTTTATATCGATCTTGAAAATCAAAGTGATATTGCAAAACTATCTGACCCAATATTATTTTTTGAGAACAATGAAAACAGGTGTGTTATTCTTGATGAAATTCAACGAGTTCCAGAATTATTCCCAACTTTAAGATCAATTATTGATAAAAACCGGGTTCCTGGCAGGTTTTTAATATTAGGTTCGGCATCTCCACATGCAATCAGAAATTCTTCGGAATCTTTAGCGGGTAGGATTGCCTATGAAGAGCTTACACCTTTTAGTATAATGGGAATAAATGCTATTAATAGTCAGGATTTTCATTGGCTTGGGGGCGGTTTTCCAGATGCCTTTTTGGCTAAACTTCCATCAACTAGGAACAAATGGTTAAAAAATTTCATCCAAACTTATGTAGAGAGAGATTTGCCAATGTTAGGGTTAGACATAAACAGGACGGTTATTAGAAAATTTTGGACTATGCTTGCTCATTTAAATGGGCAACTCCTAAATATGGCAACACTTGGAAAATCATTAGAACTAACAAGCACCACTATTAAGCGTTACATTTCGTTTTTAGAAGAAGCTTTTTTAATACGGCAACTGCAACCTTATTATGTTAACATAAAAAAAAGGTTAGTAAAATCGCCCAAAGTCTATATTAGAGATTCGGGTATTTTGCATAATTTGTTAGGCATAACTAATTTTAGTAACCTAGAAGGTAATCCAATATTGGGATATTCATGGGAAGGTTATGTAATAGAACAAATTTGCCAATTACTTCCTGATGGCTATGAGCCTTATTTTTATCGAACACATCAAGGAGCAGAATGTGATTTAATAATTACAAAAAACAGCTTACCACATTATGGAATTGAAATTAAATATACCTCCAGCCCTAAAGTAACTAAAGGGTTAAGGCAATCTTTAGAAGATGTAGGAACAAAAAAGAATTATATTATTACACCCAAAACAGATGATTATATGATTACTAGGGACATTAGAGTGTGCAGTTTGCAAACATTTTTGAGTAGCTATCTAAAAACAAAAGCAGCTACAAGTTAATGTAACTGCTTTTTTTGATTGTGGAGAATATCGGATTCGAACCGATGGCCTCTCCGAAAGCCTTCGGAGCGCTCTAGCGAACTGAGCTAATCAACCATTCTAA
>CAZQWZ010000313.1:0-2460 GCA_964596935.1 uncultured Roseivirgaceae bacterium | reverse complement strand
GTTATTACTCTTATGGGAATCACTGGGTTTATTAGAAATTGGCGAGTAAATAACTTGATTGTAATTGGTGTAATACTCTTTATTCTTTCAGATTCACTGATTGCGTATGATAAATTTGTTGGAGCTTTTGCATCAAGTAGTTTCTTGATAATGAGCACCTATATTTTGGCTCAATTTTTAATTGTAAAAGGATTTAGCCAACGGATTCTATTAAACTAGGAATTAGTGAAGATTACTAAACGGGCTCGGCTGAGCCCAGAGATTACCGGGTCTTACGCCCGATAATGACGGTGGCTTTGGATTTGTTAATGTTACTATACAGAAAAACTTTCTCCACAACCACAAGTACGAGTTGCATTTGGGTTTACAAATTGAAAACCTTTTCCATTTAGTCCATCACTAAAATCAAGGGTTGTGCCAATAAGGTATAGCAGGCTTTTTTTGTCAACAACTATTTTTAAGCCATTGTCCTCATATATTTCATCACGATCACCAAGGTCGGCATCAAAGCCAAGGTCATACATTAATCCAGAACAGCCTCCACCTTTTACTGAAACCCGTAAATTATAATTATCAGGATGACCTTCTTTAACACGAAGGGTTTTTAACTCAATTTTTGCTTTGTCGGATATAGCAATCATAGCGGTATTTATTTTTATGTTATAGGATTTAGTACTACGCTAAAAACAGTAATTGTTTGCATATTTCGGCTGTAATATAGCTTATCTAGTGCTTCGTACACATCTTTTGCTCTAAAATATGAAGTGTGAAGCTCTTTTCCACTCTTGGTGGCCCATTGTATGGTATATGGACTTTCCTTTTCGCGGTAATTTTTTACATATTCATGCATTTCTTTAAGCGCATCAATTTTTTCATAGGTAGTAACCGAATGAAATAGGAATGATTGATTATGCCTTGGGTTGATAGTGATTAAATCAAGCTTAATTTTGCTATCTACTTGGGAATAAGTAAATACCATTGAATTACTATCCAAGCCAAGATGTGTTTGAATATCCTTTTGAATTTTTGCTAATTCAACATGTATATCTGCCGATTGTTCTAACATATATGTTATTGATAGTACATTTGCGATTAATTTGAACAACTCTAAATGTTGTTCGATGCAAAACTACTGAATTGAACTATTACTAGTATGCAAAAAATTGAACATCTCGGTATTGCGGTTGAAAATTTGAAAGAAGCCAATCAGCTTTTCTCAAAGCTTTTAGGAAAAGAGCACTATAAAGTAGAAGAAGTTGATAGCGAAAAAGTAGCGACTTCTTTCTTTAAAATTGGAGATACTAAAATTGAATTACTAGAGGCAACCGCTGAAACATCTGCCATTCATAAATTTATTCAAAAACGAGGAAAGGGCATTCATCATATTGCATTTGGTGTAAAAGATATTTATAAAGAAATGAAGCGATTGGAATCGGAAGGGTTTGAATTATTAAACGAAGTGCCCAAAGAAGGTGCAGATAATAAATTAGTTTGTTTTTTACACCCTAAAACAACGGGTGGAGTTTTAGTTGAAATTTGTCAGGATAAATAAAATGGAGAATACAGATAATACAGATAATAGAACTGAGTTAGAGGATTTAGGTGAGTTTGGGTTAATAGACCAAATACAAAAATCTGTAAAGATAAGAAATGATTCAAGTGCGTTAGGGATTGGTGATGATGCCGCGCTAATCGATGCTGGTGATCATTATAAAGTTGTATCTACAGATTTGTTAACCGAGGGAGTTCATTTTGATTTATCGTATTTTCCTATCAAGCATTTAGGTTATAAAGCGGTATCTGTTAATGTATCGGATATAGCCGCTATGAATGCCGTGCCAGAACAAATACTCATTAGTCTTGCCTTAAGCAACCGCTTTTCAGTAGAAGCTATCAATGAGTTTTATGAAGGGGTAAAGATGGCCTGTGAAGATTTTAAAGTTGATTTGGTAGGTGGAGATACATCATCATCGGCCAGTGGTTTGTTTATATCGGTTACGGTTATTGGCCGTGTAGATAAAGATAAAGTTGCTAAACGGAGTGGAGCAAAAGATAAAGATATTATTTGTGCTACAGGTGATTTAGGGGCAGCTTATGTGGGGTTGCAAGTACTATCTCGCGAAAAACAAGTTTTTATGGCCGACCCTAATATGCAACCTCAATTAGATAAATATGAGTATATGGTTGGTCGCCAATTAAAGCCAACTGCTCGAATGGATATAATTCATGAGCTTGCTGAGTTAAATATTGTGCCCACTTCAATGATTGATATTAGTGATGGGTTAGCTTCTGAATTATTGCATTTGCAAAAGCACTCTGGCCTTGGTATAAAAATTTATGAGGATAAGTTGCCTATTGATAACCAAACCTATGAAACGGCTGTTGAATTTGGGCTGGACCCAATTACCTGTGTGCTAAATGGGGGAGAAGACTACGAACTACTCTTTACAATTACACAAT
>CAZQWZ010000312.1:0-2514 GCA_964596935.1 uncultured Roseivirgaceae bacterium | reverse complement strand
TCAGGAACTTTTGATTCTAATGCCATAATTATCCTGCTTGATTTAGGTACATATAAATAGGAATAAGAGCAAAAAGGGAAGGTACTACAATTGCGTAAAATTTACCTAGGCCACTAATAATGCCGTTGTATTTTGGATGGTTAAGCCCCAATGATTGAAATGCACTTGCAAACCCGTGCCATAAATGAAATCCTAAAACAATCATTGAAAACACATAAAAGGCAACCACTCCTGGTACTGTATAAGATGCAGCTACTAAACCATAAGCGTTGTGCATCTCTATGCCTTCTATAGTTACCATAGCAACTTCACCAAATTTTAGATCAAACCAAAAAAACCATAAATGAAATAAGAGGAACATTAGAATTAAAGTTCCTAATAGGCTCATACTACGAGACGACCATGTACTGTTAGAATTGCCTGCTGACACTTTGTAGCCAATAGGTCTTGCTTTTTTGTTTCGCACATAAAGTGTAAGTGAAACAAATACATGCAAGAAAATAAAGAAAAAATTTCCCTTGGACACCAACTGAATAAATGGATTGTGCGCCATTAAATAGGAATAACTATTAAAAGCTTCTCCACCATCATCTTGAAGTAACTGTAAGTTACCTGCCAGATGCACTACTAAAAACATAATGAGGAAAAGCCCTGTTAGTGCCATAATAACTTTACGTCCTATGGTACTAGTTAACGTGTTGATAATCCAACTCATAATATAAGCTTAATTAATTGATAATTTGATCGGTGTCAAAGGTACATATCAAGCCCGAACTAGCCAATAACTTTTGTATGTGTAAATTATATATAATGATTCTAAATAAACAATTAGCGGAGGTTGTTTTTAATTTCATTTCTCAAATCAACTAAGTCTTGCTCTCTAGCCAATATGGGCGTGTTGGAAATGCCATCATATACATTCGTTTGGTTTTTTAACCAATCGTACGTAACCGTATGTTCTTTAATAGAAGTATCGTGGGCAAACTTGGTTTGAGCCAAAAATCGTTTGTTCAATAAAAAACCAACTGAAATAACACAATTAAGGTTATTGCCGGGGTTAACTGGATGGGTTATAGAAATTACTAAATATTGATTTGCACAGTTTTCGAAATTAACTTTATGAATGGTGCAAATGGGGTGGTTTTGACTGTTGTTAACTTGTGATTTTTGTAATTGAGCCAATGCATCTAAAGCCACCCATCGCTGGCAAGCTTTATCTTCAAAGTGATTGGTGGCACTTTGAGTTAATCCTGCTCCATTAAGTGCTTTACTTAAGGTGTAAGTATTATCATTTAACGAGTGATTATACCTAACAAAAAATAAGTTAGAGTAGCGGAAGTATTTGGGCACCAAATTGGTGATTCTAAGCAAAAATACTTCGGCACTAACATTCGTATCTTTTATAAGAGTTACTACTTCTTCAGGTTTAAATACAGGCTTTTTGGTAAAATCAACCAGCCCTTTGGTAAACGATCGTTCATCTAGTAATAAAGCGCTTGCCATATAATACGACCTAAAATTGTTGAGCACGTGCTCAAACGAAAGAGTTGCTATCCAAGAAGAAGTTTGTGGTCGTTTATTCGCTTTTAGTACATTAAAGCTAACCTCGCGGCTTAGTATAAAAATGATTTGAGTATAGGAGAGTTTCTTATTTATTAATAAAGTAGGGGAGGAATTAGGTACTAATAAGTACCGTAAGTTTTCTAGCTTGGGTTTATTCTTAAATCCATCTAAATTAATTTTATACTGATATTCGGTTTCTAATAAACCAATTAGTTTTTCTTTAAGGTTAGATAATTGAGCATCTAACTTTAATTGCTTTCGAAGAGATTTTGCAGCTGTTTCTAATTCAGAAAAGTAATTATTATGCATTTCTTGAAAGGAGCGTAAAACGGAGAAATACAGACTTTCAACTTTAAAATCATGTTCTCTGCCAATGCGTATAATGGCATCTACAAAAGCACTAAATTGGATAGGTGCATTTGATAAAAGCACTAGCAAATCGTGTGCATTTAGTCCAAAAAACGATAGCGGTAATTCATTTAAAATATCCGATTTTACAAGAGCTGAAATAGGCGTTAATTTTTTATCGAGCTGTAACGAAACCAAATGATCGTAGCTTGTATTAAGAGCTTCGGCTAAGCTCGAAATCTTTTCTGGCTTAGGATATTTCTTTCCTTTTTCTATTTCGTTTAAGTATGATTTAGAAATTTTGGTTAATGCCGATAATTGCGATAGCGAAAAGTTGTTTTCTGCTCTAAGCTGTTTTAATTTGAGGCCGAATATAAAGCGAACGTTTTGAGCAGATATTTGCATAATGCGAATTTTCGCTAAAAGTAGTAAACTTTTTTGAAACCCTTACAGTGATTGATTTTTCTAAAAACTTAAAACAACGTCTTCAAGCTCCTTTGCCTGGGCAAGAAGCGCAAAAGTTGATGATGCCTCAGGCAGGAGGTGTGATTGATCGGTTTTCGATTAAAGTTAAAAAAGGAGCGAACGAAGGGGCTGTTTTAA
>CAZQWZ010000311.1:722-2518 GCA_964596935.1 uncultured Roseivirgaceae bacterium | reverse complement strand
TGAGTTTTTGGACATGGATGTCCTAAAAAGATATGTAGCGAGGATGGCGCGCTAACTTACGTGTTTAAAGTCTTGTTTAAATCCGCTTTAAGCCAACTAAAGGATTATAAAAATTTTCATCAATAGCAACTAGTTTAATATCCTGATCCCGTTTTTCCATCACTGTTTTAACTACATCCTCTGAAACTTCTTTAGTATAAATTAAAATCAAATAATCACCTGATTCCAGATCATCATGAAATAGTGATATTTTCTTATTTTCAGTAGCAATTCCTATAAAGCCACCTTCCCAAGTCCCAAATAATGTAAAAAAACCAATAATTGAATAGTAAGCAATATTAGGTAAATCACCCTGTCCAAACAAATTATTTGAATTTACTAAAATAGCTGCAATTATTCCAACAATTAACCCTGCAGTCGCACCGAGGATTCCAAAACGTAAAATATCAAGCCTTTCCAGATAATTACTGGCATGAACTTTAACTTTTTTGATTCCTGCTTCATCCTTACTTAAAACATGTATAAACCACTCATCAATACCCGCTTTATGTAATTCATCAATAATTTCACGTGTATTTTCTAATGAGGAAGTAAGATAATAAAAACATTTCATAACAGATCTCCTATAAATAATATCCTGCGTATTTTTGGCATTGTTAATTTAATATAGCGTCTAATTGTCCATTCCACTTTAGCATCAGAAGCATGACTGAGTATTTGAGCATTTCCTTACTTTACTATAGCATTTTGACTTTCGTCTCAACCGTGCAAAAAAATGTCTAAACAGGCTACTAAGGAACGAATTTTTCATAAGGACTCCAACACGTAAACCAGAATGCTCTTCCTTTCCGGTATTACTATACTTTAAAGTTTACATTTACAAACAAGATATTATTTGAGCTCTAGCGCGCCATCTCGCAGTTCATGATAGATTTTGGGACTCCTGTCGCAAAAATCGATTCACTGCGAGGCGAATCAATAGGCTCCAGACGCCCTGCGTCCGTATCGACTACGCACAAAAGCCGCTCCGTCAATACTCCCACAAATGGCTCGACGGCTATTCGGGATAAAATTTTTGCTTCCCTCGCGTGCTATCGCACACTTCGGATTAGCAAATTTTCCTGCGCCTTCTGGAGACTATCAGCCCGTCCGGGGCTGACAGCGGAAGTTTTTCAATCAGGATCCCCGCCTAATCTTCACGGAATTTTTTTTATCCTTATGTTTTAAAATATTGAGTTATATACTGTACATAACTACAATACATGTACCGTTAATTTTGAGGATTTAACTATGGCTATGACATTAACCACTTTAAGGCAACAGCTATTTAATATAGTAGATCAAGTGATTGCTACTGGCATTCCAACTGAAATTAAACGTAACGGTCATATTGTTAAAATTGCATTAGCAGATAAAAAAAAGCAAGCTGAGTCATTTAAAAAAACACGAGTGCATTGTAGGAAACCCAGACGAATTAATTAATCTTTCTTTACAAAAGTGGAATGAAGAGAATTTTTATGATTTTTTTGGACACTCATATAGTTGTTTGGCTGTACGCAGGATATGTCAATAAGCTATCAATAGCAGTGGCTGAACAAATAGAAAATAATGAGCTATTTATTTCCCAAGTTGTCCGCCTTGAGTTGCAATATCTTTTTGAAATAGGCCGCATTACGGTAACACCAGAAACCCTCTTAAAAAGCCTTCATCAATCAATTAATCTAAAATTTTCACAAATAAAAGTAGAGCAAGTCTTTGGCCATGCTATTGATTGCAGCTGAGCGCGAGATATTTTT
>CAZQWZ010000311.1:0-702 GCA_964596935.1 uncultured Roseivirgaceae bacterium | reverse complement strand
GCTGAAGCAGAAGCAGAAGCCTTAGATGTATTATTAATCACTAAAGATGAAAAGATCCGTGCTAATTATGAAAAAGCTTTTTGGTAAATTAAAAAATGATGCCTACTTACTTTAAAGCCATATTTCCCCGCCTAAGAGCAATATGATATTGTATTCCGCTATTAATCACTATCACCGTACTTTTAAAAACAACTATGGGCATTAAAGCAGATAAATGGATACGCCGAATGGCGCAGGAAAATGGAATGATTGAACCTTTTGAGCCTGGTCAAATACGGGAATCTGATCAGGGACGGATCATTTCTTACGGAACATCAAGTTACGGGTACGATGTACGTTGCTCAAATGAATTTAAAATTTTCACCAATATTAACTCTGCAGTTGTTGACCCTAAAAACTTTTCAGAAGATAGCTTTGTTGATGTAAAGTCTGATGTTTGTATTATCCCCCCCAATTCTTTTGCATTAGCTCGTACTGTTGAATATTTTCGGATTCCTCGTGATGTTTTGACTATTTGCTTAGGTAAATCAACGTATGCTCGCTGTGGGATTATTGTCAATGTCACACCACTAGAACCTGAATGGGAAGGACATGTAACCCTAGAGTTTTCCAACACAACACCATTACCTGCGAAAATTTATGCCAATGAAGGTGTGGCACAAATGTTGTTCTTTGAATCGGATGAGGTTTGTGAAACGTCGT
>CAZQWZ010000310.1:0-2533 GCA_964596935.1 uncultured Roseivirgaceae bacterium | reverse complement strand
GTGACCCCTTTTAGTGACCCCTTTTAGTGACCCCTTTTAGTGACCCCTTTTAGTGGTGCTGTTGTAGTGCTGTTGAATAAATACTAGGGTAACTGCCCTGCTTCAATCATTTTAGAATATAAAATATTGGGTGAAATCCATTTAACGAGATCATCATACTCAAAACCTAAACGGTCACTAAATGTACTATGGACGTAAACATTATCAAGATCCAAATTCTCTGTTTGCATATGGGAAGCAACAGGCTGTGTATCTTTGCCCGTAGAAACTAAAACTACAGAGACGTTATTACTCACTTCTCCCCCTACTGCAACAACATCATCACAATCGGCATCATTATTATCATTTGTGGCGGCATCACTTCCATCACAGACAAATAAATCTGGGGGGTTTGCAGCTACAGCAACTAACCCAGCATTTTTTATAGCATTTTGAGATACTAAATCAACCACGCCAGCTAAGGTTGCAACATTTGAAATATGATACCAATATGTTTCTCCCCAAGGGTCTGTTACATTACCATTTGCATCTAAATCCCCTGACATACCAAGAGTTATACTTGGTACTCTTCCTGTGTATAGGACACAAGAATCACTTAATCCATCAACACCTGCAAGGCCAGTGGCATTCATACTTACATCCAATGCATTTTCTGAACCATTAGTATTTGCATCTGGGCACGGCAATCTACCATTTATTTGAGCAAATGCTATTAAGTGCTCTTTAATTTCTAGCATTTTTGCTTTTGCTTGATTATATCTTTTTAGCTCTTGTTGCTTTGGAAGCATGGCGACTGTATAGCCTAGTATTAATGAAACGATCAACAATACAATTGCTATTTCTATAAGAGTAAACCCTGATTCTATTTTTTTAATATTCATAATTTAAAGTAAATTAGCACATTTTATTGCCACTAAATTATAAGGAGGTACAGCAGGTAATGTATCGTCATAAGCTATACAATATGCATAATCTGTACCGGATGTCGTTAAATCAAAAGCCATATTTGGTGTCCCTAAGTTTTGATTATCGCCTTCAAGATAATTTATTAATAATGCTTTGTCATCAATTAATGTATTTGATCGCGATTGATTTGGCTGAGCTTCTCCAGAAAAATAAACTATAGCGGCTATTTTAGTTGCTTTGCCAACTATAGAAACACAGCCATTCACAGCACATTTTGTGGCATCTGGTGGAACAGCTGAATTTGGTGAAAAATCGTTTGAAACAACCATAAAAAAATGATCTTTCCAATTCTCCCAAAACTCCTGATTATAAGCTGTTACACCTGCTGCTCCAGCACAATAACTAATTCCAGCACTATGAACAAAATTAGCTTGATTAGTAACACTATTATCAATGATTTGAGGATACCTACCAAATAATAAGTTAGCTACATCATCATAATTATCACGATCTACATACTCGTCAAGAGGATCTAGTGGGTCTAAATTTACAGCAGAAGCAAAAGGCAACCGTCTATTTGCATCTGCATTACCATAAGCAACTAAACATTGGGAAAGTGACTGGGTTAATAACTCAATATCAGTTACTGCCACACTTGGTGCAGTATTATCAAAATCTAAAAATGTAGTAGTCGCTGTAAATTTATCCCAATACTCTTGCCTATAAATTGCAATAACTTGGTCATTATAATCAACATTATTTACTGAGGATGCATGTGATGGCTGTAAGAAGGTCCATTCTGTATTTGGATTATTAACCAGTGTAACTCCATATTGCTGCTGAACACCAGCACCAAAAAACTCTAAATACTCATCTACTTGATAATTGGCATTACAATCATCTAAAGCAGGACCCACGGGATTTCTATTTTGATTAATATTTTTACCCGGACTTATAATTAACGCAATTGGATAATCAGCTAAATCAGTACCATGCTGTAAGTTTGCATTTTCATCAACAATTTTTAAAAAACCAGTGGTATCCCAGTTTCTTAAATCACCGGCAAATGCATTTTTGTAGTTACCACTAACGATATACCATAGGCATTCATTTGAAGAATCTACAGTCTTTCCAAGTCCTACAGTTTTATAAGGAAAATAACCAATACTATTAATTTCTATAGCACCACAATTCGGATCCGAATTTCCATTATTATTTGCACCGCCAACTTCATCAGGACAAGGTAATTTCCCTAAGTCATCAACCGCTAAATAATTAAGTGAATAACTAAGCAATGCATCTTTAGCTTCTTTTAAACGTATTTGATTATTAGTCCGTTTTTCTAGAGCTTGCTTACTAATTGTTTTATTTAATGTCCCTGAAAGGGAAAATATAGAAATGCCAAGCACAACAACAACAAAAAAAAGTAATGCAAAGCCAGTTTGAGTAGATTTCATAAGCTCTACTTAATCCAGTAATGGAACCCGATAGCTAACAACTACCGTATCACCACTTTGCCCATAAAAGGTTTTTCCGCCACGTACTGTAAACCTTACTTTTCTTTTTGATGAATCGATACTGAGTCTGATTTTTTTATCGACATTATCGCCATGCTCGTAGCTTTTGC
>CAZQWZ010000309.1:0-2543 GCA_964596935.1 uncultured Roseivirgaceae bacterium | reverse complement strand
GCAATGGGAAATACCATTGAAGGTACCGAAGAAGATTGCTGTGTGCCAGAGTAAAACCCGAATTATACAATAGGCTTAAAATTTGTTTCTACTAATTTAAGCCTAGCACTCTTAAATAAAAAAACCTACCTTTAGTGGATGGGCTCGTTTTCGCATTTTTTTAACAAAAACGTTATCATTGGAGTAGCAATTACTACTTCGATTACAGTAACTTTTTATTCAATTAACATGATTGTCCTGTTAGGCGAAAAAATTATAGGCCCAGGGCTAATTATGCCTACCCTTGTAGGCACTTTGGGGGGCTATCTTTTAGGTTTTTTTTACAACCAACGAATTAAGAAACAAAAAGCGCTACTTGCAATACTGGAACAGCAAAGCATTTTAAAAGAAATTTCTTTGCTTTCCCATCACAACTATTCGCTTGTAGAAATTCTTGATAAATCTATTCATTTAATTTTAAGTGCTTCGTTTGCCAAACTTCAATCAAAAGGAGGCATTTTTCTAAGTACAATAAATAATAGATTAGAGTTAAAGAGTTCTTTAAATTTATCTCCACAAATATTAAATAGTTGTGGAAAAGCAGGTGTTGAGTTTGGCGAATGCCTATGTGGCTTAGCTGCCAAAGAAAAAAAAACCATATTTAAACATTGCGTAGATCATCAACATTCAATCTCTTTTGCTGGAATGGAAGATCATGGACATTATAATGTACCCATACTGCACGAAAACAAGGCGTTAGGCGTAATTGTAGTTTACCTTAATGCTGGGCATAAAAATAACCCGATTGAAATTGATTTTTTAGAAGGGGTGGCCAACGTGCTATCATTAGTTATTAATAGTTACAATTCTAGCAAAATAGCGAAAAAAAATGAATCTGCTTTAAGAGAAATTCAGGAGCTATCAGGTGTAGGTACATGGCTAAAAGACACTCATTCGGGTAATATTACAGCATCGAAACAAGTATTTAATATCTTAGGGTACAAACTAGATGAAGTTCAACTAAGCGAAGAGTTTTTAAGCAAAACAGTTCATCCATTAGACAAAACTAAATTTATTGCTGCCATAGAAAATGCTAAAAGTGGAATTTCAACAGAATTGGAATTTAGGCATTTGCGAAAAGATGGCGCCATTGCTAATGTGATTAACAAATGGAAACCAATTTTAAATACCGATGGAAGTATTACAGAAGTTTCAGGCACATTAATAGATGTTTCTACACTTAGAAAAAACGAAGCCGAACTTATTGAAAAGCAACACTTGGTAAATGGTATTTTAAGCGCCACCCCAGACCCCCTTTATTTATTAAATTTAGACACAAGTGAGTTTGTTTATTGCAATGCCGCTATGGAGTATGTTTTGGCAAATAACCCTACTTTTTATGATGAATATAAAATAAAAGGAGTTCCTTTTTTTAGAGAACAAGTACACCCTGATGATCTTATTGCTTACGATAATATAAATAAGACTTTACGTAAAAGCAAAGACCTTATAACACTAAAATTTAGAACTAAAATCTTCGGTAATGAGTTTCGATGGATTGAGCAGAAAGTATTGGTGTATAGCAGAAAGGAGAATGGGCATGTTCATCAAGTACTTATAACTTCT
Organism: uncultured Roseivirgaceae bacterium; assembly: GCA_964596935.1. GTDB lineage: Bacteria > Bacteroidota > Bacteroidia > Cytophagales > Cyclobacteriaceae > JAKISE01. The sequence continues at coordinate 938 of CAZQWZ010000309.1, read as the reverse complement.
AAAGATATAAGCGAAAAAATTCATGCAGAAAACAGAGCAAAAAAATTAAACATCGAATTGTCAGCTCAAAACAAATCGATTAAAAAGATAAACAGAGAGCTTGATCAATTTGTGTACAGTGTTTCGCACGATTTACGTGCTCCCCTATCATCTATGTTAGGCTTGGTTAATTTAAGTAAGCTAAATGCTACACCTAAAGAGATTCTTGAGTATATGAGTAGAATAGGACAAAGTGTAGAAAAACTAGATGGCTTTATAAAAGATATTCTTAATTACTCTAGAAACGCTCGAACTAGCATTGAAGCCAAACCTTTAGTGTTAGAAAATATAATTATGGAACTTATTGATACTATAAGATCTATAAACAACCCAGGTATAGAATTAGATTTTGAAGCCAATGAAAGTGTAACCTATATTGGTGATAAAAGGCGAATTGCCATCGTTTTAAACAATTTAATATCAAATGCTGTTAAATACGCAGATTATTCTAAACCCAATCGCTTTCTAAAAGTTAGAATAACTACTTCTACCAAAGGGTGTGAAATAAAAATTGAAGACAATGGCATAGGTATTAAGAAAGAATACGTTGATAAAATTTTTTACATGTTTTACAGAGCTACCGAAAAATCTGAAGGCTCTGGCTTAGGTTTGTATATTGTTAAAGAAATTATTAAGAAGCTTAACGGCACTATTTCAATAGAATCAGAAGAAAGTATAGGTACTAAAATACTTCTTAAAATACCCCATACTAAAAGTACTACAAAGCAAAAGGTTAAAGCATAAAAAAATCCCGCTCAATTAATAAAGTCGGGACAGCTTAAGAGCACTTTCCGTTACTCTTGGCGCGACAATCTGCTTTCTTTGGCAACGGCCGCTAATCATTTGATCCCTTTGGGATTTTCTACTTCAAAAGTATAATGGCAATTTTAATTATGCAA
>CAZQWZ010000308.1:0-2549 GCA_964596935.1 uncultured Roseivirgaceae bacterium | reverse complement strand
CTACTTAAAGATTTTGATGAAGTAGATCGCTATTTGGTAGATGCAAAATTACTCTATCAAAACTTGCAGGATATTAAAGATATTGATCAAGTATTTGGGCCAGATGAAGAAGCTTTAAAAGCTATACTCGAATTTCAAAAAGTGATTGATGTATCTGGCAAAGGGCAACTTTTTACAGAGTTTGACACCACTTGGAAAACTGTAGGTAAAGCCTATTTTCAATTTCAAGAAGCACTTATAAAAAAAGGACAAGCCTATGATGGCATGTTGTACCGTAAAACGGCAACTGAAATTAAAGAAGATAAATCTAACCCTTTCAATAGCATTGTCTTTTCGGGTTTTAATGCACTCTCGTTAGCTGAAGAAACTATTTTTAGTACTTTGTTAGCTACTAATATTGCACAAGTTTATTTTGATGTTGACCGTTTTTATTTTAACAAACAAAACCTTGAAGCAGCCAAATTCTTAAACAAATACAAGCTTTTATGGAAAGGTGAAAACGTACATTGGATAGATGCCAATGGCTTTGAATCTGATCGTGCCATTGATGTAATTGGGGCATCTTTGGGGGTTACACAAGCTAAAATTGCAGCCAATATATTAACCTACAATACTAACTACAAACAAAATAACACAGCCGTTGTATTAGCAGATGAATCTCTGCTAAACCCAGTGTTATATGCCTTGCCTCAGGGCGAGCAACCTATAAATATTACCATGGGCAAACCTGTAGTGGCTCATATCATAGGGGAGTTTATAAAACTATATTTCGAGTATCAAGCTCGCATAAACAAAGAGGGCAAAGACCCTATTATTCCTGTGGATGCACTTCAATCCTTGGCAATAAATGGCATAATTCAACAGGAAAACCACACGCTTAATAGCTGGCTTGCAAAAACTAAACAAAGCCATATAACTTGGTCGTGGCTTAGCACATTTGATAAACTATCGTCATTTGCGATTGCCGCGCTAACACCTGTTACAACTCCACTTCAATCGTTTGATGTTGCACTTAGTTTACTCGAAAAAATAAATACAAAAGATGATGAAACGATAAACGATGGATTGATTTCGTTACTTTACGAAGACCTAACCAGACTAAAAACAGAGCTTTTACTTATTAGCACAAAATTCGAAATTACTTTTATTCGTAAAGTCGTTCTCGAATCTTTGGCAACACTTAAAGTGCCGTTGGGTAAAGAAACAGGTAAAGGCCTGCAAGTAATGGGATTCTTAGAAACCCGTACGCTAGATTTTGAAAACCTTATTATCCTTTCAGTAAACGAAAGCTCTTTGCCTGCTGCATCTAGCAATAAATCATTTATTCCATTTGGGTTGCGCAAAGCATTTAAGATGCCTCATTTTACCGAGCAAGATAGCATTTATGCGTATCATTTTTATAGGTTATTGCAGCGCGCTAAAAATGTTTCACTTATCTATAATACTGAACTTACGGTGGATGGTTCTGGTGAAAAAAGCAGGTATATTTTGCAGTTAGCCCACCGCATTAAAAGTGAAAATTTGCCAATCACCTTAAATAAATCAACGGTTAGTATTCCGTTGTCAATGGGTTCTTTTCAACCTCGCGAAATACAAGTAAAAAAATCAAATACGATAATTCAACAGCTTAAACATCTGCTTTTTGAGCGTTCTGAAGAACGACCTATATCGCCTACGTTTGTATTAGATTATATAGAATGCCCTTTACGGTTTTACTTAAAACGCATTAAAAAAATAAGAGGCGATGATGATGTAACCAACGATATTGATGCACGAGAGTTTGGCAATATTGTGCATTATACCATGGAGCATTTATACAAACCATACGTGGGCAAAACCATAAATAAAGATGATATACTTAGGTTAAAAAACAAGACATTAGATGCCATAATAGATCAAGCTTTTGAAGAAGAAGTGAAGCTAAAAAACTTTTCTGGCAAAAATGAGTATCAACGCTATATCATAAAAAACACACTTGATAGGCTTCTAATAAAAGATGCTTCCCAAGCACCCATTCATATTAAAGGGTTGGAGCTAGAACTGAGTACACAGGGTTTTAATATGGCATTGCCAATTAATGGTAAATATATTCAACTAACAGGCACTATTGACCGGTTAGATGAGATTGAAATAGAAGATTCTACCCCATTAACTCGTATCATCGATTATAAAACAGGCAAAGTAGTAATGCAAAAAACTACGATCTACAAAAAAGCTGTTGAAATTGAAACGTATATTGAAAACTACTTTACCAATCCTGATTTTAAGGCAGAATTTCAATCGTATTATTATGCGCTTATATACCAACGCAACCACCCAGAAGAGGATGTAACCGCAGGCATTTATGGGTTAAAAACATTGAATGCAGGTGTGCAATATGTACGAGGCAGAGCCCAACCTATACCCAATGAAATCTTTGATTTGTTTGAAGCCCGATTAACCCGACTCTTTGAAGAAATGCTAAACCCCGAAATAGACTTCTGCCAAACTGAAGAAACTAACACCTGTAGTTACTGCGATTTTAAAGCTATTTGTGGGAGGTAATTAGT
>CAZQWZ010000307.1:0-2557 GCA_964596935.1 uncultured Roseivirgaceae bacterium | reverse complement strand
GAATGACGTTTTATTTATTTGATAATCCTAAAATGCGTCCGCCAGGTTAATAAGGTCCTGAAACAAGTTCAGGATGACAATAAATAAATAAAAATATTTCTTTTATCAAATCCTGTTTATATAAATTAGTATCTTCATTTCAAAGATTAAAATATGGCGGCCAAGTTTGATAAATACAAACAAGATATAGATCGAAGCACTTTTGTACGATACAATAAAAACTACCTTGATAGTAATTTCGAAACCACAGACATAGCTCCATTTTGGGTGGCTGATTCTGATTTTTTGGTGATGCCAGAATTAAGTAAAGCCCTTAAAAAAACAGCAAAAAGAGGCCTCTACCCTTATGAATTAAAAACACCTGCCATTAAACAACCTTTAATAGATTGGTATAAAAAACGCCATAAGGTTGAAATTAAAATGGAGGGCCTTTTATTTACTACCAGTGTAAATACAGGATTGGCAGCAGCTATTGATGAACTTACCGCCAAAGGTGATGGAGTCATAATTCAGCCCCCCGTTTATCAAGCTTTTAAAGGCATTATTCGAGGTATTGGAAGAAAGATAATTAACAATAGGCTCATACTCAAAAATGGAAAGTATGAAATAGATTTTTCCGACCTAGAAAAGAAAGCAGCAGATAAAAACACAACTGCAATGCTTTTATGCACCCCTCACAACCCTGTTGGCCGAGTATGGAATAAAGAAGAACTTGAAAAAATTGCAACCATCTGCATTGCCAATAATGTGTTAATGTTAACCGATGAAATACATGCAGACATAATATATGCTCCATCTACTTTTATTGGTATGACGGAGATTTATAAAGGCAAATCTGATAATATAATAATGTTTGGCTCTGCGGGTAAATCATTTGGGATCCCAGGCTTGGTAGATTCTTTTATTTACACACCCAACCCCGAATTAAAGAAGACACTGCAAGAACGAATTATGAGATTCCATTTAGGCAAAAGTAATGCCTTTGGCAATGCAGCACTAAAAACGGTTTATACCCACGGCTATAAATGGTTAGATACTAAAATTAATTACCTCACTAAAACCATTGGTATGATTGAAAAGTTTTTAGCTAAAAAACTACCTGAAGTTAGTTTGGTAAAACCAGAGGGCACTTATCAAATTTGGCTAGATTTTAATAAGATTACTCAAAACGATGAGGAGCTTCGCAAACTTTTATATAAGAAAGCTAAAATAGGCATTACGTTAGGCACCGAGTATGGCATTGGAGGCAAAGGCTTTGCGCGTATGAATATCGCTTCTCCACGGCCTATGATAATGGATGCTTTTAAACGATTAGAGAAGGCTGTGCACGAAAAAATCTAAACACTTTCCTCCTCCTCCTCTGTCACCACCTAGGAAGTCATTTCGTAGTGCAACGGAGAAATCTTAGCCTTTCTAATAGTAACCTTGACTGTTTCTTGCTTTATGGCTAAGATACCTACGGTATGACTTGCAATGTGGGCAAAAATATCTAGTGGAAACAGTGTAAAATGAACGTCATTACCCAGCGTAAGACTGGGTAATCTTGTGAGGCTACCGCCTCACCTCGGTTGGTTACCGAGCAAGATTATCGGGGCTAACGCCCGATAATGACGGGTTAGAATATATCGGCACTCTGCATTCATCAGTAACCCTACCGAGCAGTTCCTTAAAATCCTTGTGAATAGATTGTTGCATCAATTCAGAAGATTGTTCGTGGCAAGTTAAACAAGCCCCTACTGTAAGCACTTTCTGCTGTTCTTTCACAGAGAATGCTCTAAATGTTAAGCGTGTAGATGATTTTGGACCCGCTTCTTTTAGAAACCCAATCCATGCATCTGAAGGCAAACCATCTTGAGGTAAATTGGCATACTCAGCTTCAAATGTCCAGTGTGGATTTTCCTTAGTAGGAACAAACTCCATCTTACCTCTGCCATACCCCAATGCTACAGGATTATTATGGCATGACTTACAATCTCTACCCACAGCAGAGGTCGTATGTGGCGAAGCTGGAGCAAACAACCTATGGAAAGCTGTATCAGCTGCAGTTTTTCCTTCAAAGCCAGATTGGTCTAAGGTAAATATCATTCCGGGTATAGCAGTCTGAATTTCTCTATGACCTTCTTTTTCACTAATAGCCAAAGTGGGCGGCCCAACTAAAAACTCTCCTGCATACTCAATCCACGAACCTTGCTTATATTTTCTTGTTAATAAATCATAGCCATCCGCAGCTTTATCAAAATCAACATGGCAACCAATGCATTGTGGAGCCCAAGCGGTGTGGCAAGATGCGCAAGTTAAATCTTGATGCCCAAACTCTCTTGAGCAACTACTGCTTAACGTAGTTAATACATGCTCTAAACCATTTTTCTTACTAATCAATGTAGCCTTACCCAAATCATTAATATAGGTGTTTAAAAGGGGTACATTTTCTTTACTTGTTGCCAACATATTGGGATGGCTATAATTACGAGAATTATAAATTCGTTTATTAATGGCATCAAGGCTATCAACTACAATTATTGATTTATTTGCTCCGTGGCAATCCTCACAACTAATT
>CAZQWZ010000306.1:0-2660 GCA_964596935.1 uncultured Roseivirgaceae bacterium | reverse complement strand
CGGTGAAAATTCTATTTGGTGGTGAGCTTATTCAGTGAATGTCAGATTAGCCAAAATAATTATAGAGAATAAGGAAAGGCTGTACAGAATGGAATACAACAGAAGTATAAATTTATTATTTGGTGGGCACACAAAGATTATGATGCCCTTTGGCAAACTTTTCCTGATGAGGTAAAAGGCATAGGCAAACTTTGGCGAGATACAGGTTTAGTTGATGAAAATGGGAATAATAGAATTTCGCGTGCCACGTGGGAGGTTGTTTTTAATAAATAGCTTCTTGCTTAAATAGAACCTCATATTCTTTCAATCCATTTTAACTATTCTACTCGGATGCTAAATTTTATGTCTTAAACATCCCGCATAATAAGTAAAGAATAAGAGGCTATTTTCGTACTTTTGTGGCTCTCCGCCCTTTAGTATGGCGGGCTTTAATTTTTTGATTAATAATTAAGAGTGAACATGTTCGCTTTTTGTAAACAACTTTCTATATGAGCAACGCAAATTCTAAAATAGTATATACGTTAACAGACGAAGCTCCTGCTTTAGCAACCTATTCGTTTTTACCTATTGTAAAAGCTTTTACAATAGCCGCAGGAATTGAAATTGTAACCAAAGACATTTCTTTATCGGGCAGAATTTTATCTCAATTTCCAGAGAACTTGAGTGATGATCAAAAAGTGAAAGATGAGCTAACTGGGCTTGGAGAATTAGCTAAAACGCCTGAAGCCAATATTATAAAGTTGCCAAATGTTAGTGCTTCCGTTCCTCAATTAAACGAAGCCATCAAAGAGCTTCAAGATAATGGGTTTAACATTCCTGATTTTCCTTCGGATCCAAAGAGTGATGCTGAAGTAGAAATCAACGCTCGATATTCGAAAGTATTGGGCAGTGCGGTAAATCCTGTTTTACGTGAAGGCAATTCAGATCGAAGAGTGGCAGATGCAGTTAAGGCTTATGCCAAAGCCCACCCTCACTCTATGGGCGAATGGAAGCCTGATTCAAAAACGCATGTTGCCCAAATGAGCGAAGGAGATTTTTACGGCAGTGAAAAATCAGTAGTAATTTCTAGTGCGGGTAATGTAAAAATAGCGTTTACAGGAAATGGTGGAGGAACTAGAGTTCTAAAAGAAACCCAACCAGTTATGGAGGGAGAAGTAATTGATAGCTCGGTTATGAGCAGTAAGGCACTAGATGCATATTTTGAAAAAGAAATCCAAGATGCGAAGGATCAAGGAGTGCTATTATCGCTGCACTTAAAAGCAACGATGATGAAGGTGTCGGATCCCATAATATTTGGAAAGGCAGTAAAGGTGTACTACAAAGAGGTGTTTGCAAAACACCATGCTACTTTTAATGAATTAGGGGTAAACACGAATAATGGAATTGGAAATGTGTATGCTAAAATTGCAACACTGCCAGAAGACAAGCGCAAAGAAATTGAAGCCGATATTCAAGCAGTATATGCAACTCGCCCAGAACTGGCAATGGTTAATTCGGATAAAGGAATTACCAACCTACACGTGCCAAGCGATGTAATTATTGATGCTTCAATGCCTGCGGCAATTAGAACCTCAGGTAAAATGTGGGGCTCCGATGGGCAGCTTCACGATACCAAAGCAATGATCCCTGATAGATGTTATGCAGGCATTTACCAAGCAACCATCGATTTCTGTAAAAAGAATGGAGCCTTTGATGTTACCACCATGGGTAATGTGGCTAATGTTGGATTGATGGCGCAAAAAGCAGAAGAGTATGGTTCGCACGATAAAACATTTCAAATTGAAAGTGCTGGAACTGTTAAAGTAACCGATACAGATGGAAACGTGCTAATGCAACACCAAGTTGAAGAAGGAGATATTTGGAGAATGTGCCAAACCAAAGATTTACCCATCAAAGATTGGGTTAAATTGGCGGTAAGTAGAGCGAGAGCAACGGGTAACCCTGCCATTTTTTGGTTAGATAAAAATAGAGCCCACGATGCTAATCTTATCGAAAAAGTAAATACCTACTTACCAAACCACGACACGAAAGGTTTAGAAATTAAAATAATGGCTCCTGTGGATGCCATTAATTATACCATGGATAGAGTAAAGGCAAGCAAAGATACAATTTCGGTTACAGGTAATGTATTAAGAGATTACCTTACCGATTTATTCCCAATTTTAGAACTAGGCACAAGTGCTAAAATGTTATCTATTGTGCCATTACTTGCAGGTGGAGGTTTATTCGAAACAGGTGCTGGAGGTTCTGCACCAAAACACGTACAGCAATTTGAGCAAGAAGGCCATTTACGTTGGGATTCGTTAGGTGAGTTTTTAGCGCTAGCAGTTTCAATTGAGGACTTAGCTGAGAAGACAGACAATGCTAAAGCAAAAGTGCTTGCAGCCACATTAAACATAGCTAATGGTGAGTTTTTGAAAAACGATAAATCACCCTCGCGTAAAGTAAACGAGCTTGATAATAGAGGTAGCCATTTTTACTTAGCCATGTATTGGGCACAAGCACTTGCTGCGCAAGAGGAGGATGCAGAATTAAAAGCTGAATTTGCCCCAATAGCCGAGGCACTATCTACCAATGAAGCAACTATATTAAAAGAGCTACTTGCTGCACAAGGTGCACCAGTAGATATGGGCGGTTATTATAAACCCGATGAAGCTAAA
>CAZQWZ010000305.1:0-2672 GCA_964596935.1 uncultured Roseivirgaceae bacterium | reverse complement strand
GATGATGTACTAAGGGGCAGTTGGGGGATAAGGTATAGGTTTATTAAAGAGGATTAATTTTTAATAAACTCTGTCAAAGTTTAAAACTTTGACAGAGTTTAAAAAACCTTATAACTAACCCCTGCTTTTGCCCACCGGCCTGGCATAACCACCAAATTGGTTTCTTGATAGGTAACATCAAAAATATTAGTTACATCTATAAACAAATTAAGTTTTTTGCCTTTGTAGCTTAGCCTAGAATCAACTACCGAGTAATCATCAAGGTTAACTCTATTGTAATAGGCGGTACTTATAGAGTGGGTAATCTTTTTGCCATAGGCTAAATTGAGTGTAACCCTAACTTGGTGCTGCAAGTTTTCTAATGCATACCTCGATTGCAAATTTTCAGCATCCTCGGTTACCGCATTAATATAGGTGTAGTTAATGGCTAATTTTTTAAAAATAGGTGGCAATACTTGGTGTAAATTAATTGATATATTAGAATCAAAACCGCTCATCTTAAGAGATAGAATATTAATAGGTTTCCACTTATCGGCATCTGTAGTACGTACCCAATCAATCATATTTTTTCCATCTCGGTAAAAAAGGCTGGCTTCTGCCCTTACTAACAAAACTCTTTTGGTTTTAAAACCAACTTCGTAATTCCAAGCATATTCGGGCAGCAAGTTAGCATTGCCTTCGTTTACGGGGCTTGTGTAGTATAAATCGGTGTAAGAAGGTATTCGGTAGGTATAGCCAATATTGCCAAAGGCAGTAATCGTTGGTGAAACAGCATATCCAAAATCAATTCCTGGAAGAGCATTAAAACCAAAATCAGAATAATAATTTAATTGTACCCCTGGGGTAATGTTTAGTTTGCTATTATAAAGCTCCATTCGGTGTTCTATAAACATGGTAGTTACAAAACGCTCTCTATCTCCTAAATTATTACTCTTAAGAGTTACCTTGTTAAGGTCGATGCCAATACCTGTAGTAGCATTTTGGTGAGGGATAACCGCATTAATTTCTACCCCTAATGTTTTGTTGGTGTGATTGTTTTGAAAAAAAGAGGGGTTGTCTCTAATAAAAACATACTCATCATCATTTTGGCGGTAATAAGCTCTGGTTTCGATAGTAGAACTGCCAATTTGTGTGTTATAGCTTATGGCTGCTAGGCCTGTTTGTATGCTTTCGTATTGCTCGGTAAAATCGGGGCTGGCATAAAACCCATTGGCACCAAAGGCTCTACTTGTAAAACCTGCTAATACTTTTAGTTTATTATTTCCAATATCAATTGCTCCTTCATAAAGCCCGTTATAAAGGGTGTAATCTGTATTATGCTTATAGCCATCAGAAGCATCGTAATTTAAAGCCAGTTTATGCGATTGCTTTTCAGTAACAAACCCGCCAGCTACTTTAATGCCAAATAAGCCAAAATCACCGCCTTGCACACCAATTTTTAAGAAAGATTTTTGTGGAGTTGTGGTAATTATATTAATAGCTCCTGAAAAAGCATTTTGACCAAATGTACGTGCCGCAGGCCCTTTAAGTACTTCAATTCGTTCAATATTAGATAAGTCAACAGGCAAATTCATCGAATGATGCCCTGTTTGAGGGTCTGAGATTTTAATGCCATTAATGAGGATTAGGGTTTGTTCGGAAGTGCCACCCCTGATTCCAACATCGGCTTGCACACCATTGGCTCCTCGTGTACGAACATCCACGCCACTTACAAAATGTAGCATATCGGCCACACTTATTGCAGGAGTGTTCTCAATTTCAGTTTTAGTTATAATAGATATGCTTCTGCTTTGCTCCGAGTAAGGTAATTGAATTCGGTTTTCGGATATGATTATTTCGTCTAGTTTGGTAATAAGTGAATCTGCCGATTGGGCGAAAGATAGTGTTGCAATTACCATTTGTAATATAATTACTAATCCAATTAAAGGGTAGTTAAATAATCTCATTATGCGGTTCAAATTATACACCACAAAGGTTGTCAATTTTTATTATAGAATTACCCATATAAGTCCCGAATAGACTAATAAATTCAGAATGACCATATATTTGATGCTATTTAATTCAAATATATTCTCTATGCTTTAAATGGGGTAACCCTATTTTATTAATTGTTTGAGTCTCCGATTTATGGCTCAATACAAAAACAGAAATTAGAATATTAAGAGTGAGAAACACCGACCAAGAGCCTCAACCTTACTGAATTTAAAATATTAGCTAATAACTCCAGAACCGATAAGTTCATCATTATCATACCAAGCCACAAATTGCCCTTTGGCAATGGCTTTTTGAGGTGCCTCAAAAATAATGTACAAACCATCTTCTTCTTGGTATAAAGTTGCCGAGTCTAAAGATTGACGGTATCGTATTCTTGCTTTGTACTTTGCTGTTTCGCCAACTTTAAGCACTAAATCGGGGCGTATCCAATGTATTTCATTGGTTTTTACCAATAGGCCTTGCCTTAAAAGGCCAGGGTGGTTTTCTCCTTGGCCCGTATAAATCACATTTTCTTTTACATCGGTTTCGATAACAAACATAGGCAAAGGAGTGCCTCCAATGCCTAAGCCTTTACGTTGGCCAATGGTAAAATAATGCGCACCAATATGCTCTCCTTTAATTTTGCCATCTTCTTTTTTATAAACAAAAGGAGCAGATAAAACTTCTAGAGCCTCGTG
>CAZQWZ010000304.1:0-2686 GCA_964596935.1 uncultured Roseivirgaceae bacterium | reverse complement strand
GGCGTTAACTGCAATTGGGTGAGCTATAAGTATCAACATTAAATGAAGATGAGTTTAATAAACTACACCTGTATAAATATGGCTTCAATTTGCTTGAAAGAAGCTTTTACTGTAATTAAATTGACACTCATATGTTGTAGTTTCTAACAACTTAAAAATTACTCCAAAAGTTATTGCAATTTATCCTCCCCCAATTGTATATTGCATATAATTATCTAACAATAACATCAAAAAAAAATAATCATGAAAATGCCAATGCTATTTACTTTTATGATTACTATCGCTTTTGCTATTGCAAGCTGTGACGAAGATAGTACTGAACGCTTGTGCGAAATAACCTGTGACAATGAAATTGTTACGGGTAAGGTGGAGAGTGCTATTGGGGAAATTACCTTTTTTCGCACTAATCTAGCCACTGATCCAGAACCTTATGGTAATTGGATAATCAATATAAGTACTGATTCAATAAAATATAATGGTCCCTCTCTTAATGCTGATGAAATAGTATTAGTGCCATGCAATCTTAGCGAAAAGTATAAATCTGACAGCCTAAAAGTAGTCGTATCTGGCAGAAGGCTGAGTTGTTGCGGGCTACTAACACAAGCAGTCTTGCGTACATCGTGGGGTTGCAAATTTGAAATCACTTCTATAAGAACATTAACTGACCAAGATTAATGAAATACTTAGCTATCCTAATTACCCTGATATTGACCATTATTACTGATATGTCTGCACAAAGAGTGTGTGGTTCAACAATTAATTTAACTACCATACAAAAAAATAACCCTACACGATATCAGCGCATTATACAAATAGAGAAGCAGATTGCAACTTATACCAATAATATACTGAGCAGTCATCAAGGCATTACAATACCAGTAGTAGTGCATATTTTGCACACAGGTCAAGCGGTTGGTACAGGATTGAATATTAGTGATGCTCAGATTCAATCTCAAATAGACGTGCTCAACGAAGACTTTAGACGGTTGAATGCTGACAGAACCAATACGCCTGCTGAATTTGAAGGTGTAGCTGCAGATGTAGAGATAGAATTTGTACTGGCTTGTGTTGACCCCAATGGGAATTCAACCACTGGAATAGTAAGAGTTCAAACAAATGTAAATTCGTTTACTTGGACTCCAAATGCAGATGGTAGTACAAATGAAATAGCAACAGGAGTAAAATTTGCACCTGAGGGCACCCCTGCTTGGCCATCCGATAGGTATTTAAATATTTGGGTTTGCAATTTAGGAGGATCCACTTTAGGGTATGCTCAATTTCCAGACCAAATGGCAACAAGTCCAACTACAGATGGTGTGGTTATCCGAACTACATCTTTTGGAAGAATAGATAATGTATCTGCGCCTTTTGACAAAGGAAGAACAGCTACGCATGAAGTAGGACATTGGCTCAATCTATTCCATATTTGGGCAAATGATAGCGATTGCACATCAACTGATCTGGTTGCTGATACACCTAATCAGTTTACTGCATATACAGGTTTGCCTACTTATCCTCAAACCTCCTGCAGTAGTAATGATATGTTTATGAACTACATGGATTATACCGATGATGTAGGGATGAATATTTTTACTATGGGGGCAGACGAATAGGATGAGGGCATTATTTGCAGCAGGGGGAGTGAGGGAAAGCTTTGTTGATTGTGATTTGGTTGTTCAAATATGTGAAAACCCGCCTACTATTTCCGGCTCTTCCATCGTCTGCACATCCAACACCACTTACTCAATATCCAATCCATCTGGCACTACGGTGTCTTGGTCGGTTTCACCCACTAGCCTTTTTGCAGTAGATGCTGGCACTGGTTCCAATTTTACTACATGGTCTGCCAACACTTCTAACGCAGGGGCAGGTATAATTACTGCTACCATAAGCGGTAGTTGTGGTAATAGTGTTGCTATTCTTAAAGATGTTTGGGTAAGTTCGTTTCCAAGTCAACCCATAATTCGTATTCCTATCGAATCTCAACCTCTGAATTGCAATTATGATGCCTTGATTTGGGCTGATTCCAGCCCAAACGATCTTAATTTTGATTGGGAAGTAGTGAATAATGGCACTATTGTATCAGAAGATTATGATGAAATTATTGTTAGTATTATCTGCCCACCTAGACTAGTACCGAAATGGCTTACTGTAAGAGTAAGGGTAAATAATGGTTGTGGTTCACTAGGTTATACCACCCGTTTAATAGACGTAAGCAATAGTGGCAATATTAATCCCCTGAGTGTTTATCCAAACCCAGCAAATAGTGAAGTAACTGTTAATCTTACTAGTTTATTTGCCAACCAAAAAACAGGAGAGGCAGAAGTGTATTTATATAATAGTAGAAGTGAAATCATTTATTATGTTCTTACAAAAGAGGAAACAGTGGTTATTCCTACAGATAATATAATGAATGGACTTTATCATCTGAAAGCATTTTACTTAGACAAAACATTTGAGAGGCATATTAAAATAGAACATTAAAACTCCAATACGTTTCAAGCAAAAAATATTATTGAATCTAGGCTAATTGATGAATGGGAGAACGGAATAAAAGCAGGTAACATCGTATAAAAATAATAGCGGTTTTAGTGCTAAAATCAAAGACAGTATCTTTGAACAAAGTTTAGTGATATATTGAAAGGTAAGTGTCTTGAAATCCGCTACTATTCTTATACCCACCGTT
>CAZQWZ010000303.1:0-2693 GCA_964596935.1 uncultured Roseivirgaceae bacterium | reverse complement strand
CCATTTGAAGCAATTCGCCTTCGCTCATCTCCTTTACTGCTCTAGAAACAATCTTAAGCAAGTCAAACTCCTCATTATCAACCGATAATAGTAAGCCACGAGACAATAGATAATCGCCTACCAGCACCGCTATTTTATTTTTCCAAAGTGCGTTAATTGAAAAGAATCCTCGTCTATAATTGGCATCATCTACCACATCATCATGAACCAGAGTTGCCGTGTGCAATAACTCAATTAAAGAAGCCCCGGTGTGGGTTGACTCTGTAATACCTCCAGAAACACCTGCACTCAAAAACACAAACATAGGGCGCATTTGCTTGCCTTTTCGCTTAACAATATAGCCCATTATTTTGTCAAGAAGAAGCACCTTGCTCTTCATTGAGTCTCTAAACTTTTTCTCAAAATCCTCTATTTCAGAATTTATGGGAGCCTTAATTTGTTGAAGTTCTTTTGACATATTAAAATTAGAGCCACAAACATAACATGTACAACAGCTAAAGCAAAGCAAGCCAATTATAGAAATAACAGATTCTAAGGGTGTTCTTAAATATCCTATAATCACTCTATAACTTGACTTCAATTATATATAATTGTATATTTCAATTTATTATTATTACTAATCAATCTATTTTGATTTTATTTAGAACAATTGCACTAATATTCTTTCTCTATTTTGGCTTTCCTCTAGAAACAAATGCGCAAGAAGCTAATTTTTATGGTGCTAGAAGTGAAGCTTTAGCAAGAGCAACCGTTGCTCTAAACGATTCTTGGGCACTATTTTATAACCCATCAGGATTAGTATTTCATAAAACAGAAGTTTTGGCTGGCTACCAAAGCAAATACACCACATTAGGTATTAATGATGGAGCTTTTGGCTTTACCTTTCCCATTAATAATATGGCCTTAGGTATTGGTGCTACCTATTTTGGAGACCACCTTTTAAATAAGTCAAAAATAGTGGGAGCCTTTGCTCATAAAATCGGCAAAACTTCGCTAGGGATTAAAACCACCTACGACCAATTAAGAGTTGAAAATATTGGAAGCAAAGGCATATTTTTTATAGATATAGGAGGGCAAATTAGTATAAATGAAGAGGTTGTAATTGGTATGGTAATAAGCAACCTAAACCAAGCCAAGCTTGATACACTAGATTTAAGCAGCCCAAATACACAACTACAGGTTGGTATTAATTACCACCCTCACGAAAAGCTAACACTGCTGGCACAAATTGAAAAAGACATTACAAACCCTGTTACTTTAAGGTTTGCGCTTGAATATGTGGTTTCTAAAAATGTAACTGTAAGAACAGGAATAATGCCATCACCAACATCAGCCTACGCAGGCCTTGGAATAAATTGGCAAAAAATGAGTTTGGATTTTGTGGGTTCTTACCAACAATCGCTTGGTTGGTCGGGTGGAGTTTCTATAGGAGTACCAATAATTTCTACTAATGACAATTAGAGCACTTATCATATTTTTGCTCCTTATAAACACTTATGCGTTTAGCCAACAAGTTACACAACCCATCGACATTGAATCTCACATAGATCAAATTTTGCTAGCTAAAGGCGAAGAAGCAGACAACCAATCTTATTATGAGTTGTTGATGCAATTTTACAACAACCCGATTGCCATTAATTCTTGTAGCTCTTCAGAATTAGCTGTTTTACAGTTATTATCTAATGCTCAAATTGAAGAAATAATTAACTATAGGGATAAAAATGGTGTTTATAATAATAAGTATGAACTACTATCTATAACCTCTCTTTCCTTAGAAGATATTAAAGAAATATTGCCGTTTTTAAGTTTTAACAAACCAATCAGCCTAAAATCAGTTCTCAAAAACTCGATTAAAACCAACAATAATTATGTATTAGTTTCAGGATCAAAAGTAGTTGAACAAAGTAGTGGCTTTATAAAAGAGAAATTTGCTGGAGATCCCTATCAATATAATGTGAGGCTAAAACTTGTAAACCCTGGCCATACAAGTTTAGGTATTACCCTTCAAAAAGACCCTGGTGAACTACTGTTTAGAACCGACTCTCTTTATACTGGGCCTGATTTTTACTCGTTTCATTATTATATACAAAATCAAGGAGCCATTAAACAATTGGCAATTGGAGATTATAAACTTCAATTTGGGCAAGGCTTAGTGTTAGGTGCAGGTTTTTTAGTTGGCAAAAATGCTAGTTCAATCACATCTATTCAAACCACTTTAAAAGTTCAACCTTACACATCTCTTACTGAATTTAGATTTTTTAGAGGTATTGGAACTACCATTAGCATTACCCCTCATTGGGAGGTTTCCCTGTTCTATTCTAATAAAAGAAGGGATGGAAGCATCTATGAGCTAGAACGTATTTCTAAAATTACTTCTCTTAGAACCGATGGGCTGCATCGTACAACATCAGAGCTTAGTGCTCAAAACTCAGTAAAAGAACAAGTAGCTGGCGCTGCCATTACTTACACAAATAAATCGGTTGAGTTAGGAATTTTAGGGCTATATAATAACTTCGACATTGCTTTTGAGCCCAAACAAACGCTTGCAAACCTCTATAGATTTAAAGGAAATGAGAATTATAATATTAGTGTATTTGGAAGATATAATTACCAAAACATAACTATTTATGGAGAGGCAGCACATACCTTATCCAATGGATCAGCCATCAACTTCGGAGTAATAGCCAGTTTAA
>CAZQWZ010000302.1:0-2705 GCA_964596935.1 uncultured Roseivirgaceae bacterium | reverse complement strand
CCCTTTGACTTTTTCTACTATTCAATAGTGCCTGTACGAAAACTCTGCAAAATTAAATTTTTATCTTTTTGCAATATTCTACCTTTTTTTAACTCGCTGATACCTAGGTATCACCTCATTAAAAGAAAGTCAGAATCTCCTCAAAAATCTTTAAAATTATAAAAATTGACAGTTCTCGTACAGGCACTAAATAGGCGGATAATAAACGTGATTTTCTATTCTTTTATTTGATTGATTATCAATTAGTCTTACATCTATAGTCTAACAGTCTTATGTCGCCATATTAATAACCTGAACCCAATTAATTTGTCTTTTCAAATAACTCGCCCTTTTTAACCCAACTAGCAATTAGTTCTGCCCATTCATCATTATCATTTAAACATTCAATTCGTGTAAATTTTTCACCTCCATTCTCTAAAAAATCCTTTTTGGCTTCCATCCCAATTTCTTCAATAGTTTCAAGGCAATCACTTACAAAAGCAGGCGTAACTATTGCTAATTTTTTTATCCCATTGGCAGGCATTTTTTTTATGGTTTCTGTGGTAGAGGGCAGTATCCAAGGGTCGTTGCCTAACCTCGATTGATAGCTAATAGAATAACTGTTTTTTTCTAAACCAAGCTCGCTAGCTACAAGTGCAGTAGTTTTAATACATTGGTGCTTATAGCAGGTTTTATGCGCAACATTTGGGGTGGTGCAACAATCTTCTGTTTGTAAGCAATGGCTACCCGTAGGATCTGTTTTTTTTAAATGGCGATCTGGAAGCCCATGGTACGAAAATAGTAAGTGGTCACTTCTATCAAATTTGTTGTTTATCGACTTAGCAAGCACTTTAATATATTCATTATTTTTATAAAAAGCAGGCAAGTAACTTAGTGTTAGCTTTGGAAAACTTGCGTCTTTTATTTTTTCTATTTCTTCTATTACCGTTTGTGTGCTGCTCATTGCATGCTGAGGGTAAAGAGGTATTACTAACACTTCTGTTATGTCTTTTTTTACTAAATCTAATAACCCCATTTTTATAGAAGGGCTACCATACCGCATGGCTAAAGCAGTTGGTATTGAAGCTTTTGTTTTTACCTTCTTTTCTAATTTTTTACTATTTACAATTAGGGGAGAGCCCTCATTTGTCCATATTTTTTGATAGAGTTTAGCAGAGTTATTAGCTCGGTTAGGCACAATTACTCCTCTAACCAAAAACAATCGGAACAAGTAAGGAATGTCAATCACATTCCCATCCATTAAAAACTGGTTTAAGTATTTTTTTACATCTTTAAGATTTGAACTTTCAGGAGAGCCTAAGTTAACTAGCAAAATTCCTTTTTTTTCAATATTAATCAATGAGTTTTGAACCTTGGCTTGATAACTACCAAGATCTAATTCCAACTTTCGAGGGTGTACTTTAGGTGCTAGGTTATTAGTTTTTATTTTTTCTGCCATAACTATTTTAAAAATTGTTTGGGAGTAATACCATATTTGCGTTTAAACGCAGTAATAAAATGGCTAGAAGAGCTATAACCAACCAAAGGTGCGATTTCGCTTACATTCAACTCTCCTTTAATCAACATTTTTTGGGCTTCTTCCATTCTGCAATGAAATAAATATTTAATTACCGGTTTGCCATATAACTCTTTAAAGCCTTCTTTTAATGCCTTAACATTTAAACCAACCATTTTTGCCAAATTATGCAATGATGGCGTTATGGTTAAGTCATTTATTATAATTGATTTTGCCTTTTTAATTTTTGCAGCACTTTCTTCATTGGCTATATAAGGGCAATGCTCTTCACCTTGGTTATCTGCTATATAAAAATACGTGCCCAATAATTCCAGTAATTTCCCTTTTACATAAATAGACTGGTATGTTTCAGATAGCTTCTTATTAAAGAGTTGCAGTGCTACAGCTCTAACGTCTGCTCTATTTCGGGTGGTTTCTATTATTCTTTTACCTTGCCCCAATGCTGAAAAAACCGGAAGTTGATTTGTGTCTTGTGAAAATAAAGCGTGTAGTCGTTCCACCGTCATATAAATACCAATGGCTTTTGCCTTTGGTTGAATATGATAGGTAAGGGTTGGAGTAAAATCTTTAATAAAAATAAGGGTAGAAGAATCTTCAGTTAATGGGAAACTGTAATGCTGTCCCATAATTTCTGTTGAAATGGATCCTTCAAGACAAATGTAGATATGTACTAATTCTCGAATAATATTTTTAGGCAAAGCGTACACTTCATCTGACGTATTCTCAAGCTTCATTACTATAAGCTCGTTATTTTCATTAAAAATCTCCATCGATCCTCTTGCGGTATTTTCTAATTTATCTACCAATTTTATTAAAATAATTTAATACCACGTAATATATATTAACATCTTTATTATTTAATACAGCACTAAAATGACAGTTATTGCAATAATACCAAATTTGAAATAGAGGATTTATTATTTGCCATGATATTACCTTACACGAAACTATTAGTTCTTATGGCGAAACATTAGTAGGCAGCAATCAATCCTATCTTTGCCCAGTATTTTAAAAACAGATATGAATTCATCCAATTCTACTTTTTATGTAGTTGGTGTTAACTATAAAAAAGCAGATGCTGAAACGAGAGGGAAATTTAGTGTTTCTTTCGAGAATCAGATAAAACTTCTTACTAAAGCAAAAGCAAAAGGTTTTGAGGGCGTAATGGTTTTATCAACCTGTAATAGAA
>CAZQWZ010000301.1:0-2723 GCA_964596935.1 uncultured Roseivirgaceae bacterium | reverse complement strand
TGACCATAACGTTTTATTTTCATTAGATTAATATGTATCTATGTGCTTACCTCTAGCTATTAATTCTTAAATTATATTTTTATGTTAGTTACAAACGGTTAGTGTTTAACCATTAATAATTAATGTGTTTTCAATCTTCTTTAAAAAAGGCTAGGTATATTTTTGCACCCAATGTACACAAAGCAACAGGCTATTAATCAAATGAACGAATGGGGAGGGCAACAAAAGCCCTTTCTTTTTATAATAGATTTTGAGCTTAAAAAGCCCCAGTTATATACGTTGGATAATATTCCTAATCACATTCGGTTTGATATAAATGGTATTAAAAACAACCCAAGCAAAACTCAAAACAACCTCCCTTTTACATTTGAACCCAAGCCTGTAGCCTTTAGAACCTATAAAAAAGGGTATGACAAGGTAGTAGCCGAACTAAATTATGGCAACTCCTATTTGTTAAACTTAACGTTTCCAACTCCGTTAAAAACCGACCTTGGTTTAGAAACTATTTTTAGTAGGAGTAAAGCTTCTTATAAATTATTAATCGATTCTAAGTTTGTGGTTTTTTCGCCCGAAACCTTTGTTAAAATTGAAGATGGAATTATCTCAAGCTACCCCATGAAAGGCACAATAGATGCTTCTATTCCCAATGCCAAAAACCTACTATTAAACGACCCTAAAGAAATAGCTGAGCACGCCACCATTGTTGATTTAATTAGAAATGATTTAAGCAAAGTGGCATCGCAAGTTAGCGTTGCTAATTATAGATATGTAGAAGAGGTAAAAACATATAATAAAACATTGCTTCAGGTTTCCTCAAAAATTGATGGCCAATTGCCCATCAATTATAAAAACCAATTAGGCAATATTTTATTTTCATTATTGCCAGCAGGTTCAATTTGTGGTGCACCCAAAAAGAAGACTATTGACATAATAAAAAACACAGAATCACGAGAAAGAGGGTATTTTACAGGAGTATTTGGTATATTTAATGGACAAAAGCTTGATAGTGGAGTATTAATTCGCTTTATTGAAGACCAAAACAATAATTTGGTGTTTAGAAGCGGTGGAGGTATTACTACCCAAAGCAATGCTAAAGCTGAATATCAAGAATTAATAGATAAAGTATATGTCCCTTTTATTTGAAACCATAGCGTGTGAAAACGGAAAACTTCTAAACCTAGAGTGGCATAATGCTAGGCTAAATAATAGTAGAAGAAAATTATTTAAAAGCAAAAGCTCTCTCTTTCTCGAAGAAATTTACCTTCCCAAATTTGTTGAAAAAGGATATTGGAAATGCAAAGTGCTTTATAGTGATATCATTAACGGAATTAGTTTTGAACCCTACATTCCTCGTAAAATTAACTCGTTAACTTTGGTTGAATCAAGTGTTAATTATAATTACAAATCTCAAGATAGAGATGAAATAGACTTTCTTTTTAACAAAAAAGAAGAGGCAGATGATGTACTAATTATTAAGGATGGTTATGTTACAGATAGCAGTATAGCCAACATATTACTGTATAATGGTCAGTTTTGGGTTACACCAGATACGCCATTACTCGATGGCACTATGCGAGCACAATTAATTTATAAGGGTTTAATAAGGCTAGAAACCGTTAAGAAAACTGATTTAGCAGATTACCAAAAACTAATGCTTGTTAATGCGATGAATCCCTTTGATGAAAATCGTGGGATTGATGTTGCTAAAACAATATTAAACTATTGAAACAATTTAGTTTCTACTTATAAATCTCGTTTAAAAGGCCAGCCAACCTAACTCCTGCTTCTTTTAACCTTCTATGTACTTCGTCTTGATGCTCAAACACATAATTATACGTTAAGTTATCTGCCCCTTTGGTATCATAAACAGAAGCTCGCATGGCTTTAGATTCGTTTGCCCAATCAAGAGGTGTGCTGTTTTGTAGCCTTTCAATTTCCCCTTTTTCATTATGATCTAGCATTTGAGCCCATTCAGTATAGCTCCATTTTTCTCCATCTATTAAACCAGAATCCCACACTCGATGAAGGTTTGAATTTTGCCAAAAGAACTTGATTTTAACATCATTACCTCCTCTATCTTCTCCATTGCCAACATGTAAAGGTTGGTGAATATCTCCCACTAAATGAATTAAACACCTTAAAGCAAATCGCTCTTCCTCCAAGGTAAGCGTATCCGATTTTAACTGCCCAGCAAAATCACCAATTGCCCAAATAATATCCTTTTCAGGAGGCGTGCCAACCTCCGCATAAGTTTTATCATCTGGTATAGTTGCATAGTGCCAAGGCTTCATATAATCATAGGTAGAATCAGATTTTATAAAATCCATCCAGTTAGCATTATAAGCCAAAGATTGATGACCAAACACGCGCCTAATTTCTTTTTTGGTTTTACCAGTTAAGTGATTTTGTGCAATTTCTCCTATGGCTCTATGGCCTGTTAATCCCCAACTTATAGCGTTAAAAGAAATAAAGAACGCTAGTATAAATGTGATTTTTTTTAGCATAACAAATAGTTTAAATAATTATCTTGTAAATATAACCCTCCACTAATACTGGAGTAGTTAAATTCGATTAAATTTAGAATTAATAAGACAACTTTTAAGCTTGAATAAATGGATAATTACAGCCCTTCTAAACTATCTAAAATTAGGCGTGGAGCTAAAAATGCAACTTATGATAAAACGGCTGTTCATACTATTTTAGATGCCCATTTTATGTGCCAT
>CAZQWZ010000300.1:0-2746 GCA_964596935.1 uncultured Roseivirgaceae bacterium | reverse complement strand
GTCCAAATTTTGATTTTCTATCGAAACTAAGTGCTAGTTCAAAATTGTATTGCTTACTTAGATTAACACAGTATTCTACGGAGCTTGCAGGCAAGTATTGCTTAAATATTTCTTCCATAAATATAATTCTGGTTAAAAGAGTAGTCGTTATCCCAAACTCCTGCCTTCCGCAGGCATGGCGTTTCATAATTTTTGTAAAAATCAGTCTAAGATTCTGAAATAAATTCAGAATTACCGTTTTCTTTTTATATCATTTTAATATGGCGTTCATTTTTTTTCTAATTATTTATTACTAACATCTATTGCATTATTTTTGCATTCTTGTTTTGTGGATTGCAAAAATAAGTAAGAATGATTTGAATATGAAAAAAGCATCAGAAGAAAACCATATCAGTCGCAACTCAGGAATGGCGTTGGATATGAGTTTGATAGATAAAATAAAAATTAATAAAAGTGCGGTTGAAAGGCGAGCATCTACATTAGGAACAAGACGAGCAGTTAAGAAAGAATGGCAGGCCGCTTGGCTTCTTAGAGCCATTACTTGTATTGATTTAACCACACTGGCCGGTGATGATACCGATGGCAATGTAAGTAGGTTATGTGCGAAGGCTCGTAAGCCAGTAAGAGAAGATATTTTAGCCGCTTTGGGTATGAAGCCAATTACTGTTGGTGCTGTTTGCGTATATCACAACTTAATTCCTGCAGCGCTAAAAACACTTGAAGGTAGTGGAATACCGGTAGCGGTAGTTTCTACGGGTTTCCCCGCAGGGCAAATTACAAGTGAGCAGAAAATTAAAGAAATAGAAGCATCGGTGGCAGCGGGTGCAAAAGAAATCGATATTGTAATTAGCCGAGCCATGGTGCTAACAGGTAATTGGGAAGCACTTTATAATGAAGTAAAAGCGTATCGAAAGGCTTGTGGCGAAGCACACCTAAAAACTATTTTGGCAACTGGCGAATTGGCAACGTTAACCAATGTTGCAAAAGCAAGCCAGATATGTATGATGGCAGGCGCAGATTTTATTAAAACCAGTACCGGTAAAGAAAGCGTAAACGCTACGTTGCCTGTAAGCTTGGTAATGGTAAGAGCCATTAGAGATTATTACGAACGCACAGGTTTTAAAGTAGGGTTTAAGCCTGCAGGCGGTATTAGCAAAGCAAAAGATGCAATTGTTTGGCTAATACTAATAAAAGAAGAACTTGGCAAAGAGTGGCTTAATAACCAACTTTTTAGGTTTGGTGCCAGCAGTTTGTTAGGTGATATAGAAAGACAATTAGAACATTTTACAACAGGAAGATATTCTGCTAGTTACAGACATCCAGTTGCATAAGTGTAGATATAATAAGAAAATAAAATGAGTGTAGCTTCAATTTTTGAATCAATGGAATACGGACCAGCTCCTGAAAGTAAGGAAGTAGCAGAGCAGTGGTTAAAAGGCCACCAACCTAACTTTAATCAGTATATTAATGGTGCTTGGGTAGCTCCTAAATCTAAAAAATACATGGATAGTCTAAATCCATGCTCACAGGAAAAACTAGCTTCTATTCCAGTATCTAATAAGGAAGATGTTGATGATGCTGTAAAGGCTGCTGATAAAGCCCTTAAAGGTTGGGTTAAATTGGGAGGCCACGGTAGAGCAAGGTATTTGTATGCAATAGCTAGGCAAATCCAAAAGAATGCTAGGCTATTTGCGGTTTTAGAATCGATGGATAATGGTAAGCCTATTAGAGAAACCAGAGATATTGATATTCCTCTGGTAGTTCGCCATTTTTACCACCATGCAGGTTGGGCACAAGTGCAAGAGCAAAAGTTGCCTGATTATAAAGAAATTGGAGTAGTAGGTCAGATTGTGCCGTGGAACTTTCCAATGTTGATGTTGAGTTGGAAAATTGCTCCTGCTTTGGCAATGGGTAATACGGTTATTTTAAAACCGGCTGAATTTACTTCTTTAACAGCTTTGCTTTTTGCCGAAATATGCGAAAAAGTTGGTTTGCCAAAAGGAGTAGTAAATATAATTACAGGTGAAGGTGAAACAGGTGCCGCTATGGTAGATCATCCTGGTATTAGCAAAATAGCTTTTACTGGTTCTACCGAAGTAGGTAGAATTATAAGAAAAGCAGCCTCAGGAACCGAAAAAAAATTATCACTTGAATTAGGCGGAAAATCTCCATTTATCGTATTTGAAGATGCCGATTTAGATAGCGTAGTTGAAGGAGTAGTTGATGCCATTTGGTTTAACCAAGGGCAAGTTTGTTGTGCTGGTTCTCGACTACTCGTGCAAGAAAGTATCGCAGAAAAACTATATGATAAAATTCGCAAGCGCATGGAATCACTTCGCATAGGAAATTCGTTAGATAAAGGAATTGACATTGGTGCAATTGTGGCTCCAGTGCAACTTAAAACCATCGAAGATTTAGTGCAAAAAGGAGTAGATGAAGGAGCCACTTTATGGCAACCCTCTTGGGAGTGCCCAAGCGAAGGTTGTTTCTATCCGCCTTCATTATTTACCAATGTAGCTCCAGCTTCAATTATTGCACAAGAAGAAATATTTGGGCCAGTACTCGTTGCTATGAGTTTTAGAACTCCTGCTGAAGCTGTAAAGCTTGCCAATAATACGCGTTATGGCTTAGCTGCTAGTCTTTGGACAGAAAACATAAATCTTGCCTTAGACATTGCTCCTAAAGTTAAAGCGGGCACCATCTGGATTAACTGTACAAATATGTTCGATGCCGCTTCAGGTTTTGG
>CAZQWZ010000299.1:0-2755 GCA_964596935.1 uncultured Roseivirgaceae bacterium | reverse complement strand
GATGGCATATAGGAGAGGGCGCTAGTACAGTCACTGGACCATGGGTTGTCACTACTCAAATTTTTGATTTAAATGAAACCTATGGCAAGCAAACTATTGTCACAGAAGGATATGAATTATCTGATATCGGTGAGCCAATCGAACGAGCTATCACCGGTGGCACAGGTAAATTTGGACGAACAAAAGGAACTTCGACTCAAAAATTGTTGGGTTTTAATCCTTCATATGGCGTTAATGTTAGGGTTGTATTGCGTCCTAAGCGTTAGATTTTGCAGCTCTTTTGAGTGTCAGATAGATAAAGTCTTTTGACTTTATCTATCTTCAATTTATCAATCGGAAAAATAATATGTCAACACCAATAGAAGTCTTATTCGATCCTATTTCTTTAGGAATACTCACTTTGTATGGTTTGATGATTTTCGCTGAGGCATTTCTACAAGGTAATACTTTGCCCAAAATTAAAGGTTGGCTGCCAAGAGCAATTATTGTTTTTTTTGTGTATTTTTACCTTTCTAGTTACTTACCACTTCTATGGGATCAATATCTGATTAATTATCGGTTAGTAGACTTGGGTGAGCTTAATCTTTATGTTGAAGCGTTAATTGGATTACTTATTTTTGAGTTTTTCATTTACAGTTGGCATCGAACTATACACAAGATAAAATGGTTATGGCTTTCATTTCATCAGATGCATCACAGTGCAGAAAGATTAGACAGTTATGGCGCTTTTTATTTTAGTCCATTAGATATTGTAGGCTTCACTTTTATTGGCAGTATAAGTGGGTTGCTAGTAGGGTTATCACCACAAGCGACGACGTTATTTTTATTTACATCATTATTTCTCGGGATATTTCAGCATCTCAATATTAAAACCCCTCAATGGTTAGGATATATAATCCAAAGACCCGAGAGTCATAGCGTACATCACTGCAAAGGTGTTCACGCATTTAATTATTCAGATCTGCCTTTGTTTGATATTATTTTTGGTACATTTAAAAACCCTAAAGATTTTGTAGAGCAAACTGGTTTTTATAGTGGAGCTTCTAAGCGTATTCCAGAAATATTGATGTTTAAAGATGTGAGTCATAGGAAATAGATTTCTAAAATACTA
Organism: uncultured Roseivirgaceae bacterium; assembly: GCA_964596935.1. Taxonomy (GTDB): domain Bacteria; phylum Bacteroidota; class Bacteroidia; order Cytophagales; family Cyclobacteriaceae; genus JAKISE01. The sequence continues at coordinate 1,644 of CAZQWZ010000299.1, read as the reverse complement.
CATGAGTGACTTACCTTTGATGTTAAGATAAGCCGACTTCTTGATTTAGAGTGCAAGGTATTAAACGCGAATAAAAACTGGCTACTCTCACTACGGCTTTTATTCTCGGACAAACTCCTAGTAAGCACTAAAAATTATTTGAGACTAGCTTGATTCCATCTTAGAATGAACTTTCAAGTTTTACCTATCAGATAATCACAAAATGACCACAATCAATCGCTCAAACAAACTCTCTGGGATCTGCTACGACATTAGAGGCCCTGTTTTAGAGGAAGCCGAAAGGTTAGAGGAGGAAGGGCAGAATATTCTCAAACTCAATATTGGAAATCCCGCCCCGTTCGGCTTTGAAGCGCCGGATGATGTTATTAAGGATGTCATTAAGAATATCGCTACGTCACAAGGTTATTGCGACACTCAAGGCATAGATTCTGCCAAATTAGCGATACATCAATATTATCAAAGCATCAACATCAAAAACTTAGCTGTTGAGGATATAACCCTTGGTAATGGTGTGAGTGAGTTGATAATGATGTCAATGCAAGGATTATTGAACTCAAATGATGAAGTCTTGATCCCAAGCCCGGATTATCCTTTGTGGACTGGTGCGGTTAAATTAGCATCAGGGAATGCCGTTCATTATCAATGTGATGAATCTTCTAATTGGTATCCTGATGTTCAAGATCTTGCCTCAAAAATCACTAAGAACACGAAAGCAATCGTCATCATCAACCCGAATAATCCAACCGGTTCAGTTTATCCAAAGGCGATTTTAGAATCAATTATTGAGCTTGCAAGAAAACATCAATTGGTGATTTATTCCGACGAGATTTACGACAAGATTTTATACGATGGTGCAGTTCATATTCCGATAGCATCCCTCGCAGATGATGTGACCTTTGTAACCTTTGGTGGTTTATCCAAAAATTATTGGCTTGCAGGATTTCGTGTCGGTTGGATGTTGATTAGTGGGGCTAAAAAGCAAGCCCAAGGTTATATTGATGGGATCAATATGCTGGCTTCTATGAGGTTATGCGCTAATGTGCCTATGCAACACGCCGTTCAAACAGCACTCGGCGGTTATCAAGGTGCTTTTGAATTAACTAAGCCAGGCGGAAGGCTATATGAACAAATGAATTTGAGCTATGAATTAATTAACCAGATCCCCGGTTTAAGTTGCACTAAACCCCAAGGTGCTCTTTATTTGTTTCCAAAAATTGATGTTAAACGTTTTAATATTAAAGATGATGAAAAGTTTATCTTGGACTTTCTTAAAGCTAAAAATGTTCTCTTGGTTCACGGTAGAGGATTTAATTGGAAAACGTATGATCATTTTAGATTGGTGTTTTTGCCTCATAAGAAAGAACTAACCGATGCTATTAGTTTGTTAGGTGACTTTTTGCAGGGCTATAGGCAAGCGTAATTTATTAAAATTGAATGAAAAATCTGATGTAACTGTTTACGCTTTTTACATCAGATTATTCTATTTTAAATTTAGAAACAAATCTAAATAAAAAAAGATTTACTCATTCTATTAACTTTCCGCTTGAAGCATTTTAACTAATATTTGAACATGCTCCGCCGTTTCAACGCCTCTATCAGTTAAATAGCCACCATCAGTTTGACTAATGATCCCTTTATCAAATA
>CAZQWZ010000298.1:0-2762 GCA_964596935.1 uncultured Roseivirgaceae bacterium | reverse complement strand
AAGCAATAGCAAGTATGGGTTTTGTAATAGATCTGTAAGCTTGGGGTTTTATCTTCATGGAACGGACAGTTTAATCGTAGGTGCTTATCGGGTTTCAAGCCGTAATGGTTCAATACTTCTTTTAGTGTGAGCTTGCTTTTAATCTCGGTGATTTCCATGTGATATTTATTTCTTGCGATTTATTCAACCGCAAAACTATTCATAAATTCACTTTATCGCAACTAATAACTAATCTTATTCGCAACTAATTGCATAAAATTCACTTTATCGCTACTTTTGTATCTTCATTAAAACAGTTCAGTTATGAGTTTAGGTAGAACAATCAAAGGCATCAGAGAGAAAAAAGGCATGTTACAGAAGCAAGTAGCTGCTGAACTTAATATTGGTAGCACCAACTACAATAAACTGGAAAACGGCAATAGAGAGCCTTCTGTAAAGGAACTTCAACTACTTGCCGAGCTTTTCGATATGAGCGTTGACCAAATTCTAAACTACGAAGGAGACCTACCAAAAGAAGTTACCGTAAAAGACAAAAAAGGATTTGAGCAGCTAAATATGATTAACCAACTCGAAGAGGAAGACAAAAGCACAGTATTCAAAATCATTGATACTATGCTTACCAAAAAGAAGTTTAAGGATTTCTTCAATAAAAACGTAGCGGCTCTTTAGAGCATAAAAAAGCCCGAGCTAGTCGGGCTTTTGATAAATTAATCTTGATTTAAATATCCAATCAAACTAGTCTAAGCAACCACCATATTAAGTACGCCAATATGGGCAAAGAAAAAATCAGGCTAAGCACTTTTAGTTTTTTTCTTTTATACATAGAGTAAATACTTGCTAAAGAAAAGCAGAAACTAACACCAATTAAAATCACAGTGGTATAGGGTATAAATGCTCTACTCCCTGTCCATAAAATTAAGTGTTTCATAATAGGGTCATAATTCTGAAATAGAATTAATAGAATGAAGAACAGAATAGAAATAATGCTATATCGTCTATAATTCATTAGTAATTATATCCATTTAAAATTGCTTTGGTATCAGCTGGCGTATCAGAACCACCTTCATTCATCCCTGCACCTTTTAACATAAGAGATTTAGGAACTTGATTATCAAATGCTTTTTTTCCCCACATAAAATTTCCTGCATCTGGCAAATTGTAAAGAATATTACTTCCTTCAAATCTCGTAAAAGGAACTCCATCATTATAACCTGTGCCTTCATATAAATTATACATCTGACTGCGATTTGCTCCTAATTTGTTTTGTAGATACGAAAATCCAAAATCGTATTTAGTGTAAGAAGCAAAAGCGTACTTTACTGCAAATATCAAAGCATTAGGATTTGCCATAGGGTTTGTTAGTTTTATTTCTCCTGCATCATTTAAGACCTTTTGACTTTCGCTTCTACTGATACTTTCAAATACCTTATCTCCTTCACTAAATTTTTTAGTTAACATCGGAGAATCTAATCCTTGGGCATCATTTAGAGATAACTCAGTACCCCCTTCCGTAAAGAATCTATTTGGCTCATCATTTTCTACCACATTCGTTACAACCCCTTGGTCATTTAAAGTAACATCATCAGGAGAAACAGCCGCTCTACCATCAGGGTCTATTTTATTGATTGGGTTTCCGTCCATTGCCATGTACGGTGATTGGTGTGGGAACATATGAGCTAATGGGTCAACACTTAAAAACCCCTGTCCAACATTTTTCGCACGATAAACCACTTTCAACCCTGTGTTTTCAGTTGTTCTCTTCTGCCTTTGTGCAGATAAATATGTGAGTTTTCTACATCCCATTCAAGGGTTGCAAGTTACTTAATCACGTCCAATAATTTTATTTTTTCAACTGATTTTTCAATTGAAAAAAATAAGATTCAGTTCTTTTTTGTTTTAGAGCAGTTGGGTTACAGCTCGATTTTTGGTAATTAATGCCTTGCACTAATGTTGATTTTTACCCTAATCTTAATAGGCATTGATTACTAAAAATGAGCATCCAAGTGCGGCAATAACTTTGATTCGGAGAACTGAACTTAATCGCACGCGGAAGGTTATCCTGCACTAAACCTAATGGCTGAGGCACGAAGACAAAAAGGAAAAAACGCCTGTGGCTAAAAGGCTGACTAGTGGCTGCAATGAACGGAGCTTGCGGAGTGGTTTGCGGACACTAAGCAAGCCAACCGAAGAGAGGCACGAACAAGGTTTGCGAGCCGCCTGCGAGTGGAGCAAGGGTGGGGCAAAAAAAGGTTTTTTTCAAAACCGTTTTGCCGCTACGTATGGAGCTGAACGAAGGCTTTTGGTAATTTTTTCATACCAAAAGCACGGAGAGAAGCGTAATAAAAGTAGGCTACCGATTTAATCGCTGAGAGCGTAGCGGAAGCAAATCAATAAATTCAGCCGTTACCCGCTGCGACCCGCAGGCGAGCTAAATTATTGTAGGCGGTGGATTGTTTTTGTGGCTAAGCGAAGAGACGGGAGGAACGACCAGAACGAAGAGAAGCGGCAAAGCAAGACAAAGTAGCCTACCATGACAACTGACAGAGGAACGCAAAAAAAGTGACAAGCTGCGGAGTTTACGGAGCACCCTTTTGGGCGTTGTAGCTCTTGTTTTTCTCCTTTAAAAAATCAATCATTAAAAACAAGTGCTGCAACGGCTTGGCGATTTTTATTGCTGACGACCGAAGGAGGAATACCGCTTTTCCTGTTCTTTTGGTGAAGTCCGACCATCGGAAGGCGGAACCAAAATAATTCAACTCCTG
>CAZQWZ010000297.1:0-2790 GCA_964596935.1 uncultured Roseivirgaceae bacterium | reverse complement strand
CATAATAAATGAATAAAGCCAACCATAAAATGATAGTTGGCTTTATTACTTCTTACGTTTGTTTTATATGCTTTTAACTATCTGCTGTGGCAGAAAAATACAAGGCAGCACCCGCCATTGCAAGATCTTTCATAACATTTGGCATTCCTGAGGGCTCGCCTGCCATCATACTTGGGATATGCATAGTAACAACAAAGATTACAAGCATTAAAGCCAATAGCTTACCAGACAGTTCCACTTTTTTATTAATAAAAAAGGAGACAGCTGCTGCTATTAAGGCCAAGCCTGTTAAATACACTAAAACAGTTGGAATTGGCATCCAACTAGGTACCATACCTGCCATTTGGCTAGCATTTGCCATATGACCTAAACCAAAAGCCAATATTGGAATAGCGTAAAGAATAGTTCCTGCTTTTTTCATAAGATTTTGTTAGTTTTAATTAGTTGATTCTAAATTTAACACAAATTATTAATGTTGCAACACTTAATAAAACAAATAGCAATAAAATGCCGCATCAGAACTGTTTTCTTGAAAGCATAAAAGCTTCCTTTTCAATTCCGAGGCAAACGAGGTCACGAAGGACTCCTTTGGAGAACCCTATAAACCTGAGTTATAAAAGTGTACGTCAATGCGAAAAAACGTATTTGGAGTTTCAAATGCTTGAAGGTTTTTGTTGTTTTTGTGGCATTCTACTAAAAAAGAACAGATTTCCACAAATTTTTAAACAAAAATTTTCGCAATGACGTTTTTAGAGGGTTTACTAAATCCTTAGAAACTCAGGTTAATAACAAAAAAATAAGCACCCCCAGCAAAGGAGATGCTTATATTGAAAGCTACTTATATTAGGCAAAAAACAGATTTAGTAAGCGACTTCCTACTAAACTAACCACTATGAAAAAATTTATTTTAGTACTTTATTTGAACTTACGCCTTGCCATTGTATAAATGCGCCATCATATAGCATTACATTTGGAAAGCCTAAAGCAGATTTTAGCGCAACAAATTCGATTCCTGCTTTAATACCAGTTTTGCAATACACAATTATTTTTTTATCTTTTGTTACTCCGGCCTTTTTATAAATAGCTGTAAGCTCTTCATTAGTTTTAAGTTCACCTTTGCTGTTTAGCAAGTCTTCGAAAAATACATTAACGGAAGAAGGAATGTGACCCAATCGTAAAGTTGTTTCATTATTACCGTTAAACTCTTCAGGAGTACGTGCATCTACAATAACATAATTAGGATTATTTACCGCTGTTTTAACCGTAGCCATAGTAGCTAAATATGATTTATTTATGCTAGGTGTAAATGTTGTTGCTTTGGCCTTAGAGGCCGTTCTTGTAACCGGTTTACGAGCTGCCTTCCAAGCTTTTAATCCACCATTTAAAATCTTCACATCTTTGGCGCCCATGTAATCGAGTATCCAATACATACGGCCAGAGTATTTGGATGATCCTTCATCGTATAATACGATTTTCATATTTTGGCTAATTCCATTTACTCCTAAAATTTGAGCTACTTGCGCAGATGGCAGCAACATGGTCATATCATCATAAAGTAAGTTATGATCAATATTGATGGCTCCTGTTATGTGTATTTTATTATATTCAACTTCTTTTTGAGCTGATATAAGAATGGTATTATCTTGCTTTAAATAACTCTGTAATTCTTTGGCTGATATTACATCTTGTGCTTGCACAAATCCTAAGGTTAGTACAAACAATAAGGTATATATGAATAATATTTTTATGTTTTTCATTTTTTTAGTATTTAGAATTTAACTTGTAATTGAATCATTAATGCATCGTTTTTGATTTCTGTAGGGTCTTCAGTAGAATAAATATAATTCATTTGAAGGCGTGTCCAATCGTTAGGGTAAATATTTAATCCTATGGTATGGCAAAACGAGTTGGCATCATTTGTTAAATCAATTCCAACTTCTCCTTTAGATGTATTATAACCTTCAAATTTATATACGGGCTCGAATTTACCAATTCGGTAAACGCCCATTACGTAAAAACCATCTGCATTTTGAAACCCTGTTTTAGTTACAGGTGTACCATCGCAACCACCACCTTCGGTGTAGGAACCTTCGTCTTGTCCATCTATATATTCACCAAAGATTGTAAAGTTTTTATAGCTATACTCTGCGTCAAAACCCCAACGCATTTTAGTATCATTATTTGTAATATCTGCTGCTGATGGAGGGTTTTCACTAAACCTGCCACTTGCTCCTAAAAACAAACCTTCGATTGGTTGTACGGTTACTCTACCTGTAACATTATAGGCTTTAAATAAATCATTATCTTGAGTATCCAACACTCCATACCCATTGGTTAACGATACTTGATAGTTGATTAAATTAGTGTCGTTGCCTCCTAAAAACATAATACCAACATCGCGATTACCTCCATTAAAATTGGCTGTTAGCTAATCTACCGATCTTGACCTACGGATGGTATATAAATTATGGCATGCCATACTTAATTCACGTCCGAATCTATATTTAAATGAACCTACCGATACTTTTAAAAAATTAAACCGGCTATAAGTTACAAATGCATCTAATAAAAATGGGCCTGTTTGGTTTGGGTTTAAAATTGGGCTCATTTCTAACATTACGTAATAACTAAAATCATAGGGTATGCTACCCATCACTCCTATACGTGCTCTTCTAAAACCAAAAGCTGCGGAGGTTTCTTCTTCGAATTTAAAATTTAATTCGGGCTGAATGTAACCAAATACGGTTATGTACCTGCTATATTTGACTGGACAGTAAGTAAAGCGCACAA
>CAZQWZ010000296.1:0-2794 GCA_964596935.1 uncultured Roseivirgaceae bacterium | reverse complement strand
GGGTGGAAGACGGGATTTGAACCCGCGACCCTCGGTACCACAAACCGATGCTCTAACCAACTGAGCTACAACCACCGTGTAATCCTGTTCGTCAGCCAGCTGGCTGGCAAATTGGAGTGCAAATATATTGCTACTATTAATAATACCAACCGCTTGAACTACTAATTTTTTCTATTGAATAATAATCTGCTTCCACTACCAACTTCATTTAATGCTCCATTGGCATAAACCAGTTTGCCATTTACAAAAGTGTGTGTAACCTTACTGTTAAATTTATGTCCCTCGAATGGAGACCAACCACATTTGGCTAATATGTTTTCTTTACTTACAGTCCAAGGGTTATCTAAATCCACCAATACTAAATCTGCGTGATATCCTTCTCGAATGTATCCTCTTTCTTTAATCTTGAATAAAATAGCGGGGTTATGGCTTATTTTTTCTGCTATTTGAGGTAAGGTTATTTTTCCTTGATGATAAAAATCAAGCATTGCCACAATGCTATGTTGCACCAAAGGGCCACCTGATGGAGCCTTAAAATAACTGTTTTTCTTTTCTTCTAATGTATGTGGAGCATGGTCGGTTGCAATTACATCAATTTTGCCAGATAGTACTGCTTCAAAAATAGCTTTTTGATCATCGGCTGTTTTAACGGCAGGGTTCCATTTGATTAAAGCTCCTTTTGAGGTATAATCAGCATCGTTAAACCATAGATGATGGATACAAGCTTCAGCGGTTATTTTCTTTTTTGCCAATGGAATACTGTTATCGAACAATGCAATTTCCTTCGCTGTTGATATATGTAAAACATGCAATTGTGTGCCATGTTTTTTTGCCAAACCTACTGCTAAGCTAGAGGATAGATAACAAGCTTCTTCATTTCTAATGATAGGGTGCTGCTCAATAGGTACGTTCTCGCCAAATTGTTTACGTGCCAATGCCACGTTTTTGCGAATAGTAGCCTCATCTTCGCAATGGGTAGCAATAAGCATATCCACTTTTGAAAATAGAGCTTCCAACGTTTTTTCTTCATCTACCAACATATTGCCAGTAGAGGAGCCCATAAATATTTTTAAGCCACATACATCTTGCTTGTTGGTTTTTAACACTTCTTCAATATTGTTATTAGAAGCTCCCATAAAAAAGGAGTAATTGGCTAATGAATTTTGAGCAGCAATAGCATATTTGTCATCCAATAATTCTTGTGTAAGTGCATTGGGCACTGTGTTAGGCATTTCCATAAAAGAAGTAACTCCACCAGCAACCGCAGCCCTCGATTCGGTGTAAATATTGGCTTTGTGGGTTAAGCCTGGCTCACGAAAATGCACTTGGTCATCAATTGCACCTGGGAATAAGTATTTGCCAGAAGCATCAATCACTTCTTCATTGTTGGCAGCAATGGAAGAAGCTACCTTTTCGATTCGCCCATTTTTAATTAATACATCGGCTTCAAATACCTGTCCTTCGTTTACGATCGTGGCTGATTTTATAAGCATTATAAAAATGTTTAGAATGAATAACTCAACTGTAAAGTTCGCAAATTATTATAATGCTTTCATTGTGATTTCTTATTTACCTTTGTAAAAATTTTTCAAATGCCTTCTACTCAATTCAAAGACCTTAAGCTAAACAAACAATTGTTAAACGCAATTGATGATGCCAGATTTGATGCACCAACTGCCATCCAACAAAAGGCAATTCCTTTAGTGCTAAATGGCCACGATGTAATGGGCATAGCCCAAACAGGCACAGGAAAAACGGCTGCTTTTGTGTTGCCCATTTTAATGAAAATTAAATATGCGCAAGGCAAAGATGTTAGGGCTTTAATATTGGCGCCCACCAAAGAACTTGTGCTTCAAATAGAAGAAGTAACTAAACAGTTGGCAACTTATACTGATTTAAGAATACTGGCGATTTATGGCGGAATTGGCCCTAAAACTCAAATAGAAAAAATTGAAAATGGAGTTGATATTATTGTTTCCACACCAGGCAGGTTTATAGATATCTATCTCAGAGGGATAATCCATACCAAGCAACTAAAGACATTGGTGCTTGATGAAGCTGATAAAATGATGGATATGGGCTTTATGCCTCAGATTAGAAAAATATTGGAAGTGATACCTGTTAAAAGGCAAAATTTACTTTTTTCTGCCACAATGCCAGATCGGGTACTAAGTTTATCTGAAGAATTTTTAGAATACCCAGAGCGTGTTGAAGTTGCCCCACAATCAACCATTATCGAAACAATTGATCAGGTTTTTTATGAGATACCAAACATGAGAACCAAGATCAATTTTGTTGAATATTTGCTTCAAACAGAAAAGTTTACCCGAGTATTAATTTTTACAAAGACCAAGCAAACGGCCGATAATTTGTTTAAATACTTAGATCGAAAAAAACTTGGCCCTGCACGAGTGTTACATTCTAACAAAGGGCAAAATACTCGTATTAATACCATGCAACTTTTTAAGGCTGGCGAGCTTAAAGTATTGGTTGCTACCGATGTGGCTTCGCGAGGAATTGATGTTTCGGATGTAAGCCATGTAATTAATTTTGATGTGCCAAGCCTATACGAAGATTATGTTCACCGAATTGGCCGAACTGGCCGAGCAGAGAAATCAGGTTCAGCCATCACATTTGCCAATGAAGCAGAGTTATTTCACATAAAAAACATCGAAAAACTTATTAGAAAAAAAATTCCTCAGAAAAAACTGCCTAAAAACATAAAAATTGAAGAATCTACCTTTGACGAAATACAAGATATAGCTCGATCAATAGATCATCAAAAACGCAAAGA
>CAZQWZ010000295.1:0-2814 GCA_964596935.1 uncultured Roseivirgaceae bacterium | reverse complement strand
TCTGTTTAAACAAAATAGAGCTGAATAATTTTGAAAAAATGTTAAAAAAATATCGTTTCAAAATAATTGATATTAACTCTGAAATCTCAATGACTGCAAAAAGTTTAGTCAAGCAGTACGCTTTAAGCCATAGAGTTGAAATGGCAGATGCATTAATTGCCGCAACGGCATTAGTAGAAAATTTGACAGTATTTACTGGAAATGGCAAACATTTCAAGCCGATCTCTGGCTTAAACATTGAGATTTTTAAACCTTAGCGACTGCCTACTCTGTAAAATGAGGCTCTTATAGCGTAAAAAATTCGATAACTGCAACCTCTAGTATCACATTGTTCTACTTTTCAAATTCGAGCTGATTGTTTGTAGTGAAAAAGTTAAAATCGATGTGAAATTTTATGGAAATAAATTAGGTTGTCAATATGGATATTTTAACAAAACGAATTAACGCAAAACTAATTAATATTTTAGCGATATCTTTGTGGGTAGCTTCTTTGGCAACTATAGTTGCTTCCAATGGAATAGATACAGTTATAGGACTAGAAGTACTAATTTTTGGTTGGTTAGGTATCCCATGGATAACTCTTGGGTGGCTTTCAAATATTTTATTCTGTTTTTTAACGGTTCAAATACAAACGTTTAATAAATCAAATCTAATTATTGCTTTAATTAGCATTGCGTTAGCTTGTCTAAGTTATAAAAATGGGACATATGTCAAATATTCTACCCACAGTGGAGCGATTTACGGTTACGGAATAGGTTTTATCCTTTGGATACTAGCTCACATAACTCAGTTAATAGCCGTTGCACTACATCGAATAGAGTACTCTTTTAAAGAAAAACACAAAAAGGCGAGTTTTTTTCCTTTATTCTTTGCTCTAGCCCTCTTGCTATTTACAGTTATTAGCTTTTCTTTTTTAATATTTGATGATGAATTAAACTCAAATTATGACGAACGAGCTCGTTTTAAGGCAACAAATACTTTATTTCGCCGAGGTGAAGTTTGTTCTGAAGAGTATTACACTCCCTCAAATACCTATAATCTTGATAGCTCTCTTAGGGTTAGCGGCAATAAAAGCAGTATCATTGATTCTCCCAACATTCTATTAGAGAACGGTATCCCAAAAGTAACATTTGGCTCCTACGATATAATCGCCAGGGGTGATGATTATGAAACTATGCTTATAGCAACAGTTAACACCGAGAAACCAAAGTTCCATCTCAAGCAAAAACAATCTTCAAAAAGTGTAGCTCAAAAACTAACCATTTCTACTAATAACAATGTCTTTTATGAACAAATATGGAGGCCAGACAGTAACCCAAAACGGTATTGCCCTAGATTTTTTCATAGTAAATACTCTAAAACAGGGCTAGAGAGAGTATTGGCTGATGCCTTTAATATTAAACCTACACCTTTCTCCTACCATAAACACCGCTCTTTAAAAGCAACAATAATTAGGGAAATCAACATAGAAAGTTTTTATATCGATGAACGGAAAGTCAAAAGCGATAATAATTTATACTGTGAAGAAGAAGTAGGGTTGTTAAGTGAAAAGGAGCGCATGCTACTAAAGAAGCGAATCAAGCCTTGGAGGCATGTGCCAAAGGGCTATAAGTATCGAAAAAATATTTATTTAGGTAAACGCATTGTCGGTAGTCATTTAGTCTGTGGTGATAAATTTGTATACCTTTATTACATCATACTAAAAGATAAAGAGCTTATTTTTTATTTAGCAAAGCGTATCAAGAATGATTTTCAATTAATTAGCGAAAATAAATGGATCTTCTCTTATGGATATGAATCGTTAAAAAAGGATATTAAACTAATATCTTTAACTAAAATAGAAAATGAAATAGAGATTTCCTTACTCGATGAAGTAAATAAGAATCTGATAAGTTTTAAGATCGAGTTAAACGAGCTTAAAACTTATTCGAATTAAATGCGTTAAACAAAATTTAGTATACGTCTTAGGAAGCTATCTAGCCACAAACGTTGGTAGTTAAAAAGTTAATCCAGGACTCAATGTTTCAGGCAAACTAACTCTTTCATTTTCAACCGAAGAGATAGGATAAGCACAATAATCAGCAGAGTAATACGCGCTAGCTCGATGATTGCCACTAGCACCAATGCCTCCAAAAGGTGCTTGAGAATTTGCGCCTGTAGTAGGACGGTTCCAATTAACGATCCCTGCTCTAATCGATGCAAAAAACTCATCGTAGCTTGATTGGCTGTCGCTTAACAATGCAGCCGATAAACCAAATTGGGTATTATTGGCTTCAGTTAATGCGTCTTTAAACTCCGAATAACGGAATATTTTAACTAATGGACCAAAATACTCTTCATCTGGTATGTTTTTTACGCCGGTCATATCAATGATTCCAGGTGAAACAAAACCGGTTCCTTGTTCTAAATGTTTGAGTTCAAGTAATGATTTACCGCCAAGGCTTTGCAACTTTACTTGCGCGGCAACTAAATCTTTTGCAGCTTTTTCAGAAACTAAAGAACCATAAAAAGGCGTGTCTTTGTCGTCGAATTTACCGATCTTGATTTTCTTACTGACTTCCACTAAACGCTCTAGAATTTGATCGCCTTGTTTATTGTTTTCAATAAAAACTCGCCTCGCACAAGTACATCTTTGCCCTGTGGTAACAAAAGCCGATTGCAAAATATCATGTACAACACCATCAATATTCGAGACCCCATTAACGATTAGTGGATTATTTCCGCCCATCTCTAGCGCTAAAATTTTACCTGGTTGACCAGCAAATTGTTTATGAAGTAGGTGTCCGACATTAGAACTTCCAGTAAAAAATAGAC
>CAZQWZ010000294.1:0-2833 GCA_964596935.1 uncultured Roseivirgaceae bacterium | reverse complement strand
CAAGATGTAACCGACATTCAAAAACTGGAAGGGCAAAAACGATTACTTGATTGGGGTTAGCTTTTTTAAATAACTATTTTAGATACACCTACCTTGAGATAGATAATATTAAGTGTGTTTTTAGTTAGGCAGGTTCTATCTTTAATTGTGTTAAACTCAATAAGAATAGTAGCCAGTTTTAATCAAAAAAACAGCTACTTTGGTAATCGAAAGTTTTACTAATCTTAGCTTAATACGTTATGCACGCCCGAAGACCACAAGATTCCGACACCACCATTACCGAATTAATGATTCCTTCGTATGCCAATTTTGGCGGCAAAATTCACGGAGGAATGCTACTTTCCTTAATGGATAAGGTAGCTTATGCTTGCTCCACAAAGCACGCTGGCAATTATTGTGTTACTGTTTCGGTTGACACGGTTGATTTTTTACAACCTGTTGAAGTGGGTGATTTGGTTTCGTTAATGGCTAGGGTAAATTATGTGGGTAATACATCGCTAGTAATTGGCATTAAAGTAATTACAGAGAATGTAAAAAAACGCACTGTAAAACATACCAATACGAGTTACTTTACAATGGTGGCTAAAGATGATGATGGCAATACAGCTAAAGTTCCTCCTCTATTATTAACATCTAAACAAGATGTACGAAGATTTGCAGAGTCTATTTTACGGAAAGAATTAAAAGATTACCACCATAAAAAAATGAATGAGAATAAATCTCATTTTGACTTTTCTGGCAAGATGGAAGAATTAGATAACTATAATTGTGAGATTCAACTTAAAGAAGTTTGAGCACTAAAATAAAAACCCATTTTTCTCACAAAAGTTGTTGAATAACTCAAATTTCTATAAGACTAACTAATAACCTGAATTTAATGTTATGTGATTTTTGTTACCAAACTAATCATAGCTCCTCAACTATTTTGCAGCAACTTTAGCGCATTTAAAAGAATAAGAATGAAAAAGAGTTTAATTGTTTTGGTTACGGTAATTACTATTTTTTTAATGAGTTGTGAGAATAGGCAAACCTCAACTAAAGAAAAAATTGATAAAAAAAATAGCCTAACGCAAATAAAGACTCCCGCTATTGATAAGAACTTAGCAAAGGGGTATCAATTGTTGGAAACGGTTTGTTTTGCCTGCCATAGCCCAAATGCAAACGAACAAAGCCGGATAGCTCCCACCATGGCTGAAATTAAAAAGGCATACCTTACATATACCGAATCAAAAGAGGAGTTTATAGCCAAATTTTCTCAATTTGTAGCCAACCCAAATGGTGATAAATCTATTTTAGACAATACGGCACAAAATTATGGTGCCATGCCAAAATTTGAATTTTCGGATACTGAATTAAATCAAATGGCCTCGTATATCTATTACTCCAAAATTGAAAAAGACGACTGGTTTAAAACTTTATTTAATAAAGAAAAGAAAAAAAATAAAGCAAACGATGCTGAACTATCTTATGCAGAACTTGGGAAAAAATATGTACTATCAACCAAATCTGTGCTAGGCAAAAACCTAAAAGGTGCCATTAAAAAGAAAGGAACAGAGCATGCTGTTTCGTTTTGCAACGAACGCGCCTACCACCTAACCGATAGCATGTCGAACCAGCTTCACACAAGCATTAAGCGAGTTTCTGACCTACCACGAAACCCAACGAATAAAGCTAACAAAGATGAACTATCTTACATTTTGGCAGGCAAAGAAGCCTTACTAAACGGCAAAAAAATCAAACCATTAGTGCAAGAAGTAAACGGTAAGATGGTGGCCTATTACCCTATAACAACCAATAAAATGTGTATGCAATGCCATGGCGAACCTAACAAACAGATCAAATCCGAAACATTAGCTAAAATTCAGTTATTATATCCAAATGATATTGCCACTGGCTATGGCGAAAACGAATTACGTGGAATTTGGGTGGTACAAATGGATAAAAAAAATAGAATAAACTGCCCCGAGGCAAAGCCATCGGGGTATTGTTTGGAGTTTGCTTCGCAAACAATATTGCTTCCGATCTAAAGTGTCGGAAAATTAAACCAAATGGGCTATCCGCCCTGCGATTAAAAAATTTGCCTTAGCCTTTGTTTAAATCTTTCTAAATCATTTTCTATCGCTGGGTTTTTCATCACATCGTGCGCATAAAAGCCTGGCAAAATAGTGTAACCACAAAATTTATAGGTAGCCGTAATAGGTATAAAAATATCATCTTCTGTTTTTCCATTTAACAATGTTTGGTCTTTATCACCAAAAGCAATTGCTGGTGCATTCCAAGTGGCCGAAAGTAAAAACCGTTTACCTTGCGATAACCCACCAGAGCCATATTGTTTAGTAGTATCACTTCGAGTTCTGCCATCATTTATTACTAATCGCCCCTGCGATAATGCTTTAGTAAATACTTCATCAATGTATTTTTTGTGCATCCAAGGAGTGCCAAACCAATTTACAGGAGTTTGAGTAATAACCAAATCGGCCCATTCGTGTTTAGCTATTTCTTCTTCAATTTCATAACCCTTATCAACATAAGTAGTTTTAATACTACATCCATTTTGCTCAAAAACTTGCACAGCTGTATCTACATACGTTTGGTTTAACCTGCCTTCTGAAAACCCTTTATAAACCAAATGGGCATTAATAAGTAGTACATTCATATTTACAAAGTGTTTAATAAAAATTTAAAAGTGCCATTTTGCAGTCCAATTATAAGTCTATTGTCTAATAATTGAGTTTTATATTTCTTTAATCGTTTTTCATCCAACAAAACTTTATCAATATCATTCACAGGCAAATGAATTTTAGCACTTGTATTTGCAGGAATTACAACTGTT
>CAZQWZ010000293.1:1222-2875 GCA_964596935.1 uncultured Roseivirgaceae bacterium | reverse complement strand
AAATTAAGCTTCTAACAGATTTCTCAGCTTCACCTGAAATTGACAATATTGAAGGGGTTAGTTTTAGTGCATCAGGCAAAGAATTAATCTTTGTTTCAGATAATAACGGCAACTCCCACCAACAAACATTGTTTATCTGCATGAAGATTGAATAATCCACACAAATTGATTGTTAATCGAAATAAATTTACTTACTTTGTATTTCAAAGTACTTTTATATGAAAGAAAAGGAGCAATACATCGAGGATTTAAAGGACATCAAGGATATGATGAACCGTTCTTCACGGTTTATTTCTTTAAGTGGTTTATCTGGTATTTCTGCAGGCATAATAGCATTGGTAGGGGCTTGGGTTGCACATTTAATGGTTTATAAAAGTGTACTATCCAGAGGGTTTGAAAGCATTACTATAAATTCTAACACAGTATTATTGGGCATTGCCACGGTAACGTTAGTGCTAGCATTAATTGCAGGAATCTTCTTTACCACTCGAAAAGCCAGAAAGAACAATCAACCTCTTTGGGATGCTCAAACAAAACGATTACTCACAAACCTTGTAATACCATTAGTTGCAGGGGGCACACTATGCCTTATATTGTTATCAAAGGGGCTTATTGGATTGATGGCTCCTCTTACTCTTATTTTTTATGGGCTTGCCTTAGTTAATGCTAGCAAATACACTTTTATTGAAATTCGTAGCCTTGGAATTGCGCAAATCATATTAGGCCTAATCGCCTCTTATTTTATCGGATATGGCCTTTTCTTCTGGGCATTAGGCTTTGGAGTATTACATATTGTTTATGGCATAATTATGCAATCAAAATATGGCTCGTGAAGGCATTAAAAGATTTAAATAAAGCGTTTGAAAATAAGATTAGGCTGGGCATTATGTCTGCTCTAATGGTGAATGATTTCCTCGACTTTAGCACATTAAAACGATTATTGGAAGCCACAGATGGCAACTTGGCAAGCCATATGAAATCATTAGAAAAAGAAGGTTTTGTAACTTTTAAAAAAGAATTTATTGATCGAAAACCAAACACTAAATATTATGCATCAAAAGAAGGGAAAGAGGCCTTTATTAAACATATCAAAGCCATAGAATCATTACTAAAATAAAAAATTTACTCATGTACTTTGTAATTCAAAGTGCTTTTATAAAAACAATAATGGAAAAGGAAAACACAATTTTAGATCGCGCAAATGGATGGATCCGTAATTCGGTAAGTCTTAAATTATTTATCATTACACTATTGGTGTTGGTGTTGTTGATTCCCACAGCAATGATAAAATCTATCATTTACGAACGGCAGGAATTAAACGAAGAAACAACAGCAGAGGTAAGTTCAAAATGGGCGAATAAACAGCTTGTTACAGGGCCAATACTTACAATTCCGCTAGTTTATGAATACGAAAAAGAATATAAGAAGGATGGACAAGCCAAACTTGAAACAGTAATAGTTCATAAAAACCTTTTTGTGCTACCCTCCTCCTTAATTATTAATGGAAAAGTAGAACCCAAAAAATTAACTAGAGGTTTGTACGAAGTTGTTGTGTATAATTCCAACTCCAACATTACAGGTAGCTTTAATTTAAAAATCAACCCTGATAAATCAGGCTTACCCATTTTCTAATTTCCGTATATGTTCAGGGCT
>CAZQWZ010000293.1:0-1212 GCA_964596935.1 uncultured Roseivirgaceae bacterium | reverse complement strand
AAGCTTTCTTAACCATTGGCATCTCCGATTTAAGAGGAATAAAAGAGGATATAAAGTTTAAATGGGGCAACAAAACCTTAGATATAAATTCTGGCAGCAATGTACAATCACTTATTTCTTCGGGTATAACCATTAAAACACCTAACCTGTTAAATTATAAAGATAAAGATATAAATTTTAAATTCGACCTTCATTTGCAAGGGAGCAAAAACCTATCATTTATTCCTGTTGGAGCAACCACCAAGCTAACGATGAATTCGAGTTGGACATCACCAAGTTTTGTTGGTAGTTTTTTGCCTGATACGCGTAGCGTAACTAATCAAGGGTTTACTGCCAATTGGAAAATCCTTCAACTGAACAGAAATTTCCCGCAATCTTGGATTGGAGAAGATCAAGTTAGTAACTTATACCAATCTGCTTTTGGAGTAAATTTTATTTTGGGCTTGGATGATTATCAAAAATCAATGCGATCTGCCAAATATGCTGTTATGACAATCGTACTCACTTTTCTTATTTTCTTTTTAGTAGAAATACTACACAAAAGAAAAATACACCCATTTCAATATACGTTAGTTGGCCTTTCGCTTAGTTTATTCTATGTACTACTAATTTCAATTTCTGAGCACGCCTCTTTTAATTTGGCCTATATCATATCCGCCCTTGCGGTAATAATAATGATATCACTTTACTCACGTAGTGTATTTAAGTCAACCAAACATAGTTTACTTTTAGTTGCAACCCTTACAGGTATTTATGGATTCCTTTTTGTTACACTTCAACTTACCGATTATGCATTATTGATGGGTAGTATAGGGCTAACCATTATTTTAGCATTTACCATGTACTTTACACGAAATATCGATTGGTATAATTTAAATATTGATTCTGAATAGATGGATAAATACACTAGTGTTAAGTTAAGTGTGCTGTGTCGTATAAGTGGAAGTTATTTTTGTTTTAGACGATTTAAAAAATATGCCCCTAGCTATAGCTAAGGAAGTGTTTTTTAAAGATGTATAAAGCAAAAAGAACGAGACTTGGTTTGGCTAAAGCATGCTTAACTTAACACTAGTTATCTTGAATTCAGTAGGGTGACTAGTGTTTTACTTTTTGTTCTTTAATTACTAGCAGTTCTTCAAATCAAGAACTTATTTAAAAAACCTATTAACTTTGAAGTTATACAAAAAAATTATGAAAAATAAAGCAACCTCT
>CAZQWZ010000292.1:0-2876 GCA_964596935.1 uncultured Roseivirgaceae bacterium | reverse complement strand
ATGTTCACTCTTCTTTAAATACAGGGTGTCGCTTGCTAAAAGGTGTGGTATGGTATTCTGGGTTTAATTTACACAATACTTATCTTTCAATTTTTCTTCCATTACAGCAAGGTCAAATTCATTATTCAAAACTTGATCTAAGGTTAACTGTTCTTCTTCAAGCAGATATTTAATATAAAGCCTGTATTTAAAATAGTTGAATGAAGCAGAACTAGGTTTTTTGCTGCTACAAATATTTATTAAGCCTTTTTGGATATCATAAGAGGATTCATTGGCAATAAAATCACTATAACCTTCATCTTTCCACTTAGGTAATAGTTTGTATTTTAAAAGGCCTAGTTTGTTTTCTAAAAGCGAGTGAACCGTTTCGTGGGCAATTACGCTGCTCAAAGTTCTTTCATTATTTTCATTGCCATTTCTAGTACTTCGATTGGCTGAAACACTTGATTTAGCAAGAAAAATATGTTGAG
The DNA here is from genome assembly GCA_964596935.1 of uncultured Roseivirgaceae bacterium. Lineage (GTDB taxonomy): Bacteria > Bacteroidota > Bacteroidia > Cytophagales > Cyclobacteriaceae > JAKISE01. Next base: position 2,406 of record CAZQWZ010000292.1, on the reverse strand, counting down.
TTAACAGGTAATTAACGGCAAATGCTTTTCTTGACAAAGGGGCAAAAAAAGCAAATTCAGGAAACCCGCTACATAAAAACAACTTCTGATTATGGCTGGCATCAAATAATGCGGATGTTTTTAAAAGTTGTTCTGATTTATCTAAAACAGCGTAAAGCGCTTCTGCATTAGTGGTGTTTGAGTGATAATAAACTGTAAAACACTTATACTCTATTTTATGAGCAAATAGTATTTGAGGGAATGAGAATGTAACGAGGGCAAAAAATGCCAAATTACTAGCAATAAATACTGGAATGTATTTTATTTTAAGCATAAAATTTAACTATCAACAAGATTCAAGCATTCGTTTAATCAAATATAACAAAAAGGAGCAACTGATTTAATAGTTACCCCTTTATTACAAAATTTATTAAATAACTGTAAGTTTTAATATGCTTCTGTTGAAGTAGCAGCAACAATTACTCCTAAAACAATAATTGCAGCTACATACCCAAACCATATAAATCCACCATCTACTTCCTCTTTCTCCTTAGCCTCCATTTCCAACACTCCATAATTTTCTAAATTTTCCATAATAATATAAATTTATTTATTACCAACATTTACAAGGCTGTTGGTTTTACCTGCAAACGCAATAGTTTGAGTTTGTAGGTGCTAAGGGATTTCTAACTCCATTTATACTATACAATGGCTTTTGATTACCCTCTAAATAAAATGGTTGTACTAAATAGTAATGAGTTATATGCAATGTGTAAAATGATAGAACCATAGGTGCCTAACCAACACCTTGCAAAAGCAAAAATATACCCCATTACAAAGTAAGGGAGAAACAGGAAAAAATATAAAAAAACATTACTTGTGGAACCAATTACTTGGTAGTGGAATAGAGAAAATAATAATGAAGATATAAAGATTAGTAAACGTGTATGATTAGCAGTAAATGAAATAATTTTTTTATTAACATCATCATTTATAGTCGCTCTGAAAACATAATAAAATATTGCTAAAGCAGGAATGTATGGTATGATTACATATAATCTACCAACGTATGGGTATATTGCCCATGGTATTTGCAAAATTAAAATCAATAGGAATGCAGAAGAAAAAGCTAAGCTTGCTATTATGCTTTCCTTTGGTGGTTTGAGAAAATGCCTAAATGAAAGTTCTTCTAATAGAGGATGAATTAAACAAGTTGTTAAAAAAATCATTGCACGACTATTTAGATTAGTGTCCATGATAATTGCTTTCAAATCTGGATGACCAATATTACAAACATGCCCTTTATCTATTAAATAAATTAATGGAAAAATTGAAATAGCTAAAGCAAAAAGTAATAGCACAAATAATTTTAATAACACTACCAAAATTTTGCTATTGCCCTTAATTGCTTGTGGAGCTTCTCCTAAAACAATAAATTGATAAAAATAAGACCTCATTTAATTCAAAAATAAATAAGTGCTAGTTGTAAACTAGCACTTTCTCTAATAAGTTTGCTTTTTTTGTACCTATTCAGCCGAGGTGCTTTCGAGATAAAAACAGATGCCTTTTTTTAGCCGAAATGACTCTTGGCTGAATAGTTCCTTTTTTTTAGCAAATACATGGATCTTCATTGGGGTTATATCCACCGCCAAGCAGTTGCCCACCAATATCAACCATACGACCAAAAGCATAACCTATAGCCCATCCAATACCTCCTCCACCTGAAGTCATTTGACACTCATTTAAGGTTAATTCTTTAACTTTAATATTTTTTAAATTTTTCATTTTTCATTTTTTATTTTTTATTTTCCCTTATTAATTATGCTAACATTGTATGCATTCATTATTAAATCCACTACTAAATCCATCAGCAAAATCACCCCAAAAACTAATCGCTCCTTGTACAAGTCCAGCTCCCATGTTCAACAAAGTGCCTCCATCAATCTCCGAAGCCTCCGTCCTGCTCATCTCCCGAAGCCCGTAAGCCTCCAATTTTAAACTTTCCATAATAATACTATTTATTTTTGTTTACCAACATTTACAAGGCTGTTGGTTTTACCTACAAACATCATTAGTAGAGGCTTGCAGTAGCTAAGTTAAATTTGCTCCGTTCGGTTTCCTCGAACGGAAGCATTTTTCGTATAAAATTTATTGCTTTACCACCATAAATTCTTTTTACGTCATTTCCTGAAAGTATTTTAACCTGCAATTTAATTTCAAAATTAAAATTATTGGTGTAATAGAATGTAGCTAGTTTCCTATCATATGCTATGGGAGCTCCTTCTAATTTTAGTTGTTCAAGCACTTCGTACAATTGTGTGCGCTTTAGATTAAGCTTTTCTGCTAATTCATCTGGGCTACCTGTATTTTGTTGGGTTAGCAACTTATTTAATTTTTGTAGGCGTTCTATTTGCTTTATAAATTTCA
>CAZQWZ010000291.1:0-2883 GCA_964596935.1 uncultured Roseivirgaceae bacterium | reverse complement strand
TGTTAACTTGCTGATCTACTGATATTTAATTAGTGTTATTCGCAAGTTGGGTTAAGTACAAGGGATTTATTATTACCGATCATGATTATCGAAATATTTTGGATCTAGCAACAAGAACAGTTTTGATTTTTGATGGAGGCACCAGAAAAATCAGTCATAAAGAGGAGCTTATAGAATGGGGGTATCTTCGTTCAACAGATTAATGAAAACCGTCATTGCCCAGCGTAAAACCGGGCAATAACGTGAGGCTACCGCCTCATATAAGAACTGAAACTCGATCGGTTAACAGAGAGGGATTGCTGCGCTGTGCTACCATTGACGATTTTAATGTCATTCCCCTCCGCTGATTTTTTTAAAATTCTGAACTCGCAATAACGTTAAAAAAACTTTATAACTCTGCGGCTTTGAGGTTAAACCTTAATTACCTTTATCCCTTATGAGTGAACCCACAAAAAAACTTTTTCTTCTTGATGCGTATGCGTTAATTTACAGAGCACATTTTGCGTTTAGTAAAAACCCTCGAATAAACTCAAAAGGATTAAACACAGGTATAATGATGGGTTTTACCAATACCTTATTAGAAATTCTTAACAAGCAGAAACCTACTCATATTGCAGTTGCATTTGATACTCCCAAACCCACATTTCGTCATATTCAATACCCCGCTTATAAGGCGCATAGAGAGGCCACTCCTGAAGACATAAAAATTGGTGTGCCTTATGTAAAGCAGATCATCGAAGCCTTTGGCATTCCCATTGTTGAAAAGGAAGGCTTTGAAGCAGATGATGTTGTTGGAACCATCGCTAAAAAGGCAGCAAGGGAAGGGTTTGAAGTCTATATGATGACACCCGATAAAGATTTTGCTCAATTAGTGGAAGAGAAAATATTTCTATACAAACCTGCCTTTATGGGCAATGCTGTTGCCGTAATGGGCGTACCCGAAATACTTGAAAAATGGGATATTGAACGAATTGACCAAGTGAGAGATATTCTTGGTTTGCATGGTGATGCTGCGGATAATATTCCTGGAATACCCGGGGTTGGAGCTAAAACAGCTGTTAAATATTTAAAAGCGTATGGCAGTATCGAAGGGCTATTAGAAAATGTGCACGAGCTTAAAGGAAAGGCAAAAGAAAACGTAGAGAATTTTGGAGAACAAGGCTTGATGTCAAAAGATTTGGCCACCATTAAAATTGATGTTCCTGTAGAGTATTCATTTGATGAAATGGAGTATAAAGGCCCTAATGAAGAGAAAGTGAAAACGCTATTTGAGGAACTCGAATTTAGAACCTTATTGAAACGAATTTTTGGAGAAAAAGAATCGAAATCTACGGGTAGCAGCAAACCTGCCAATACACCTCAGCTTTCTATGTTTGGTAGTACACCAGCCGATGAAGGGGATCCGCCAACTGGCGGAGAGGAGGTTAAACCTAGAGAAACCATAGAAACCAAAGAGCACAACTACCATATAATTAACTCCAAAGAAGAAGCACAATACTTGGTTGATTACCTGCTGTTGCAAAAAGAGTTTTGCTTCGATACCGAAACCACGAATATAAGTGCTGTGGAGGCAGAATTGGTGGGGCTTTCGTTTAGCTATGTTACGGGCGAAGCATACTATGTGCCAGTTAGTGAAAAATTTGAGGAAGTGAAGGAATTGTTAGCTGTTTTTGAGCCTGCTTTTTCCAATGAATCCATTCGTAAGATAGGGCAAAATTTAAAGTACGATATTCTCGTACTTAAAAAATATGGCGTTGAAATTAAGGGACCATTATTTGATACCATGCTTGCCCATTACCTCATCGACCCAGATTCTAGACACGGTATGGATGTAATGGCTGAGAATTATTTGAATTATACTCCGGTATCCATTAAAACACTAATCGGTGGCAGAACCCTGCCTAAAACAATGCGCGATGTGCCCCTTGATAAAATAGCAGAATATGCAGCTGAAGATGCAGATATAACCTTGCAGTTAAAAGAGAAATTAGAGCCAGAACTAAAAGACCCAGCTATACTAAAATTGTTGAACGAGGTGGAATTACCCTTGTTAAAAGTGCTTGCCACGGTTGAGTATAATGGAGTTAAAATTGATGAAGAAGCATTAAAAAAAATGTCGGGTGAGTTGGAGGAGGAATCAATAAAAGTACGAGCTCGTATTTATGAGCTAGCTGGCGAGGAGTTTAATATTGCTTCTCCAAAGCAATTAGGCATTATACTATTTGATAAACTACAGCTAGTTGAAAAACCCAAGAAAACCAAGACAGGCCAGTATGCTACAGGCGAAGAAATACTATCTCGATTAGAAAACCAACATGAAATTGCTAAACGGATTTTAGAGTTTAGAGAACTACAAAAACTAAAATCCACTTATGTAGATGCACTACCATTAATGGTAAGCAGTTATGATGGGTTGATTCATACCAATTATAGCCAAACCGTTGCAGCAACAGGTAGGTTAAGTTCGCTTAACCCTAATTTGCAAAACATACCAATTCGTACACCCAAAGGCAGAGAAATACGCAAAGCCTTTGTGCCTACGGCAGAAGATCGTGTGATTTTATCGGCTGATTATAGCCAAATTGAGCTGCGTATTATGGCGGCTTTTGCTGGTGATAAAGATATGACCGAAGCCTTTAAAAATGGTAGAGATATTCATGCAACTACAGCAAGTAAAATCTTTAAAGTGCCGTTAGAAGAAGTTACAAGCGAAATGCGAAGCAAGGCAAAATCTGCCAATTTTGGAATTATCTATGGCATTTCTGCTTTTGGTTTATCGCAAAATATGAACATCCCTCGTAAAGAGGCAGCCGAAATTATAGAAAGCTATTTTACGGAGTTTCCGGCAGTTAAAACCTATATGGATAAAGTGATAAACGATGC
>CAZQWZ010000290.1:0-2904 GCA_964596935.1 uncultured Roseivirgaceae bacterium | reverse complement strand
CTAAATTCCATGAATAATCCGGGTTAAGAGAAGCTTTGGTAGATAAGTTAGATTGCTTCGTTCTTCGTAATAACGTAAAATTGGACTAATCTTTACTTTCTCCATAAAGCAATTCAAACTCAGCATCACTCATAATATTCTTAAACAGCAGTTTGCCATCCAAATCATAATAAAGCATAATGTGAAGAGAGGCTTCTTCTACTTGTTTTTCAGCTCTGTAGTATAGTTGATTCTTTGAACCTTCAAGCTGTATATTAGTGAAAGTTGGTTTAATGATAATTCCTCTTTGGCTATCATAAATGCCAATGCCTACTCCTTTTTGATATCGAATAGTTGGGCTATTATTTCGGGTGATGGATTCATAAGTTATAATACCTGTTTCAACAAATTGTTTTGTTGTAAGATTATAAATTAACCATTTTAAATCCTTTTTTAGAAACGCCAACTCATTTGTCCAGTAGGAAACGGCATCATATAATGGTGCTAGAACCAACTCGTTTTTCAGGGTTATTAAACCAAATTTTTTATCAACAGTAACTACCCAAAATGAATCAACAAGATGTGTAAGTTTACCTTCGTAAGTTGGCGCAATAAAAATGGAGTTATTGGGCAGAAGTAAGCCAAATTTCTGATCTTTTAGAATTGAAACGGTTGAATCATTAATAATTGAAACACCATCAATATTTTCTAAAATAAGTTCTCCATTAGCGCTATATATAGATTTTGATTTGGCTGTTTCTAGCTGAAAAAAATACTGATTTAAAGCAATTGCTTTAGTAAACTTTGGCAAGTCTAATTTATCGCCATTATGGTTGATAATAAAGTGATTTTTTCCTTCGCTAACCTCGTAATAATAAGCCTTGTTGTTTTGGTTAAGTAAGGGTTTAACTTGGTAGTTTTCGGGCTTATAAAATCGAATGGTATCTAATAAATACACAAAGCTAGAATCATTCCAAGTCATAATAATGGCTGCTGGGCCAAGTAAATATGCTTCATCAGGGTTGAAGAGAGTATCATATTTATATTTTACTAGCAGGCTATCTCCTAGTTTAGCTAATTGCCAATTTGTATTTTCTTTAAAACTTATTATTGAGAAATCACTAAACTCAGGAACAGAAATATTGTTTTTGTCTGTAATGCTCCACCCTTTGGTAACCAAATCTATGCGATGATTTTCTAGTCCAACTAGCTCTTCTAAATCAATCGAAAAAAGCGCTTCTTTATCTCCATTGGCAACCCAAAGCAACCTATCAGTTAGCCATTCATACTCATCATAAAATGGATTAAGTTTAATAGATTCCCTATCAAGAGCCGGGTAAAACACTTCGGGTTTGTTGAGGCTTATTTTATCTTTTAATTTTAAAAAAATCAACTCTTTTTCTACCCAAATACTATCATAAATGGGTTGAGTTAATACTTTGTCTGTAATCGATTTTAATCCCCAAAGATTCTTTTCTTTATAACCGATAAATGGCCCAACCAATGTAGCCAATTTTCCTGCATTAAAATGAGTTCCATTTTTATGAACAACTGTAACGCCATTATCAGAGTTTAGCAAAACAAATCCAACCTCTTCTTCTAAAATCGAATTCCATTCGCCCGAATAAAAAACGCTTCCATCTTTACTAATTAGTTGTTGTTTTCTCTCTTTTTCAACAGAAAAAAAGTCTTTATCTATGGTTGTATAATCAATGGAGTGGAGGCTATCAATTTTAACTTGCTGTTGTGTATCAATCAATTGCAAGTACCCATTTATCCAAATAGGAATTAAGGCTTCGTCTTGTTGGCTAATTACTTTTTGGAGTGAATCTGAAATTATAAGTTTGGCGTATTTATCAGCAAAAGTGGTGGCTGACTCTTGCGATATATGCAAATGGTATAACACACCTATTGCCTGAGTACTGGATTTGGTATTTGGATAATTAGCAACAAATTTGAGCAATGCCTGCACGTTATTTTTACCAGCATTTATAGTGTAAATTTCTGCTACACACGCTTCATAATAGGGACTTTGAGGGTAGTCATTTGCAAATTGTATATAGGCTTTTAATTTTCCAGAGACAGTACTTTCGTTATATAGCTTGGTTTGGTAAACTTTATTGGCTTTTTGCCAATCAGCTGACTTTGGGTAACCTTCTAAAAAGAATTTATAACTTTTAAGGGTATTCGTATTTTCGGCAGTTAAAAAAGCTTGCTGATTGCGCAAAATAATAGCAGAATCTATGTCAACGGCATCTGTATGTTGATCGATAAATCGTTGATAATCGGTTTCCTTACCACCTGATTTTGAAACTATAAATGAAAGGTGGTCAATTTTTGTTTTTAGGGCTGCAAGTTTGGTTTTGCCAAAACCATCTTTAATATGTTTATCTAATTTTTTCTCTGTTAAAAGGCCATATTTTTTTAGCGATAAAACAGAAAAATAATAGGCAGAATCAAGATTGGATTGAGGCCAGTCTTTTACTAAGTATAAGTTGGCAAGCGCATAGGGAATAGATGCAGAAATGGTATCTTTTTTAAACCCGTTTTCAAGCAAACCATAAGCGGCATCGTACTTAAGCTTATCCATTAAGCTAAGGGCACGCTTGGCTTGCCCAAAGCCAGAAAAGGAAATAAATAATAAGCCTACGGCTAAAAATATACGCATACTCTAAAGTAATAAATTGCGAAATGAGACAAACTACGAATTGCTATAAACCTGCGTTCGGGATAAGGAACTCCGATTATATCACATGTTTTGGATATTCAAAAAGAACCGCTCTTTACTTTTTGATATTGCCCCTATTCTTTTATAAAACTTTATAGCTCTAACATTAAATTTAGGCGTTTGCCATTGTACTAAATTGCACCCTAATGCGCTGCCTTCTTGTTGAATCCGATTTATCAACTGTGTGCCAATTCCTT
>CAZQWZ010000289.1:0-2910 GCA_964596935.1 uncultured Roseivirgaceae bacterium | reverse complement strand
TCTAAATTAATGGGTTGAAAATACAGCTCATATTGCTTTCCAGTACTAGTTTTTACAATTAAATCAACCTCTTCCCTCCTGTTTTTGTTTGGGGAAACTTCTAATTTGGCTTTTAGCAATTCCAATTGGACAAATTGATGGGCGTATTTAAAATGAATATTCATTAGATAACAGATGTTGAACTGTATTTAAAATAGTGCTATACCAAAGCTTCTATTATAGGCACAATCTACTAATATACCTAACTCTAGGTATTTGTACTTAAAATTTAATTGCCTTATCTTGAGTCTTTTATGCTAATAGGAATTGCCCTATTATTTTTTTAGTACGAGTTGTAAACAATTATTAACTATAAAAAATAATGATATGGGTACCTTATTCGAGATAAAACTAAAATCCATTACAGTTAAGGAGAATGGAAAAATTAATCCAAAAGATGAAGGTATTAATGCCTTAGCAATTACGCTCTTTTTACCACGTGAAGGCGTGCCATCGGTAGCTTCGGTGCGCTCCTTAAAATTAATGGATAACGAAAATTAATAATTAACCAAATGTTGTAACTTTAGAAGTCGGACTTTTTATCATCTGATGGTTTAAAACATTGTTTAAGTTGAACATGAATAAAAACTATTTTTTACTTATTGGGTTTTTTGTGTTACTAAATACGGTAGCTGTTAATGCTCAAAATGCAGAGGCTATACAAAATAGTGTAACAATACCATTAAACCCTGCACAAAAGCCAAGGGATATAAATGATTCTATAAGGGTGTATTATACCCTAGATACACTAACAGGTAGTGAAGCCATTCGAGCTATAAATAGAGGTGGATTAAAAGAAAATTCTCATAAGAAGAAGGCCAATGTAAATTTGGCTGAGAATGGTTTTTGGTTACTATTTAAGCTTAAGAACAATTCTACTGCTGCCCAGGAATACTTCTTAGAGCTTGCCTATAACCGCACCGACTTAATCAAATTATATAATATTGAGGGCAATTCTGTAAGTTTAGAATTTAAAACGGGTGATATTTTCATATTTACCCAAAGACCAGTTGAATATAGAAATTTCGCTTTCCCTTTATTGTTTTCTGCAAACCAAGAAAGAACAATTCTATTAAATCTAGAAAAAAGAAATACTGTTGATCGTTTTCCTCTAAAAATTTATTCAAAAGAAAAATTCTATCATCATAAGGGTGTTGAAAATATTATTTATGGGCTGTTTTTTGGAATAATTTCCTTGATTGTAATTATTTCAATAGGAATAAGTTTTTACATGCGTATTCCAATGTTTGCTTACTATGGTTTATACACCCTTAGTGTAGGCCTATTTTTATTCACCAGTCTTGGGCTTACTTTTCAAGTAATTACACCTAATTCTCCCAGTTTTAATTATAATAATTTGGGGGTGCTGGTGCCTATTTCTGTTTTTTTAATGATTAAATTCTGTCAATCATTTTTTAGTACCAAAAAATATTTTAAGAAGACTCATAAGATCTACAATATTCTTAGTATTAATTTACTCCTTCTACTAACTATTTGGGCGATTGCACCTAACGTATATCAAGACTTTGCTGTTGCTATTTTAAATTTTACCTATGTTATAATTTTATCGGTTTTTGCTTTATCATTTCTAACAGCCCACCGCTTTAGAAAAATCAATTATACCAACGCAATTTTCTTTGGGTTTGGATATACGGCATCTTTTTTAGGGATAGGATATGCTATTTTAATAGATACAGGAATTGTGTATTCTAATCTTTTTACAGATTCTTCTCTGTCTATCATCTCTGGTGTTTTTGTTGAATTTATATTCCTTACCTCTGCAATGGCCATTTATATTAGGCGGAGGTTTAAATATTTCGATTATAACAAAGAACAGAGAGGTTTACTCAATCTCAACAATGGCAATGGAAAACCTCAAAATGGTTTTTCATTAGGAAATAATACCATTATCGAAAATTACAAGCTGAAATTAGAGTCTTTAACCAGTCGAGAAAAAGAAGTTTTACAGCTTATAGCCAATGGGAAAACTTCTAACCAAATAGCAGATAGCTTGCATTTATCAATTCATACCATTCAAACCCACCGCAAACATATTTGGAAAAAGTTGGATATTAAATCCTATAGTGAGCTTATTAAAATAGCCACTGCTTTTGACTTAGTTTCTGATAATTGAAAAGGATTTGAAAGTTATGTTAAACTAAGCTCCGTACCCCACTCATCGGGTGACTCACAGTCACCTGATGAGTACACCGAAAGAGCTTTTAAATAGAAAGGCACAAGCGGACGCTTGCGCCAGTGATTGATATTCAAACTTTACTCTTATTAAAAAGCTTGGGCGCAAGCGATCGGCCTTTTAGCGCACGAATCCTTCGCTCTGCCATGCCCTGTCCAAGCAGCTATTAATAGTTTTTTTGCCAACGCTCTTTTGCGCTAAGGCGCAATTACCCAACGCAAGCCAAGAGATTTAGAGGAAAGCAATTGGGTACAATTGAACATTCGGGCATTCGTACGAATTAATCTCATACAGTTGATTCTAAGGCGTTTAAACTATCCTCTAAACCACTTGCCGCCATCGCTTTGTTCTAAGAATTGGTTTAATCAATGTTTCTATAAAAGCTCCAAACATCATCTTTCTCACCGGTTGATAAATATATTTTTTTACTAATACTACAGATATACCTAACTCTATCTAATGTTACATTATTATGACTTGCTATAGCCTTGGTTGTACGATATCTGCGTTTTGGTTCATCAGATGTATTAATCTTTAGCCAGTTTTCAATTCTTTTTGTATGGATAAATTTTAGCCTATAATTAGATAACTGTTGTATACCAAATACAACAATACCTGCTATACCACCTCCTGAAGCACCAATAATAACTCCATTCCATATTGAACAATCATCCATT
>CAZQWZ010000288.1:0-2935 GCA_964596935.1 uncultured Roseivirgaceae bacterium | reverse complement strand
AGCATTACTCCTCCTAAATCAGAAAAATTGGTGGCTTTAGTATTTACGCTAAACGAGGTACAAAGATGAGTTAAATTGCCAGCTTGCACCGTCATTGGGCCTTTTTCAGTAAACTCTCGTAATCTTATTTCTTTAAAACGGTTGATAATATAACGGCTTACCATGGCCTGCTCTTCAATGTCTTTATCAACCCACGCAACCTCATGCATCTTAATAGTAGCATCATATTTTTGTGTGCCTGCTAATGCCATAGTTTCAAAAACACCTTCTTTATCTACGTTAATTAGCACCTCGGGAGTAGCGGTTAGCCAAGTGCCAAATTCTTTAGTAGAAACAATAGATACAAAAGCTGAAGGGTATTCATTACATAGGTTTACAAATGCTTTTGATAATGAAAAATCAATAGGTAAATTGTGCAACTTTACTTTTGAAGGCACTATTTTAATAAGCTCAGTTGCTAAAATAGTGTTGATGCCCTCCTGAACAGCCGATGAATATGATTCTTTAGAAGTAGTAGGTTGTTCTGTTGTACCTGTGTAAAAATCCCATTGTGTTTTTTTGTTAGGTTTACTTGGAATACTAGCTCTATCAGAACTGCCAAAATCTATTAAATGCTCGGCTTGTAAATGCCATACATTCCCTAAGTAATTGGCAAATAGGAAACCACTCTTAATAGTTTCTATAGGAGAACTAACTTGTGTTAATGGGTGCGAATCAATCAATAGTATAGGCGATGAGCCGGGTTTTCTATAAACAGCCATATTTTGTTGGTTGGTAGTTGCCCAAATCCCCCAACTATTTATGTCACTTTCTAAAAGTGAGTTGTCAAATGGGTTTACAGTTTTACTAGCCGTTTCTGTCCCTTCCATCTTTATCTTTTTTCAATTATAGATACCGTTAGCCTGCTTATACACACCAACTTATCGTCCTCATCTGTAATTTTTATTTCCCAAACATGCACGGTTCTGCCTATATGTAAGGGAGTGGTTACACCAAAAACGAAACCTGATCTCACGCTTCTTATATGGTTTGCATTTATATCTAACCCAACTGCCACATTTTTTTCTTGGTCAATATTCATTTGTGCAGCAATAGACCCTAAAGTTTCGGCTAAGGCTACCGATGCACCACCATGTAAAATGCCAAAAGGTTGAACGGTACGGTGGTCAACAGGCATTTTTGCTTTTATTATTTTGGGCGAAACTTCTAAGAATTCAATTCCTAGGTGGTCAACCATAGTGTTTTTACTGCCAATCTGCAGTTGTTTTGGAGTAATGTTTGGTGGAATCAATTTTGAATGGTTTAAAATGGTTTATTTTGCTACTCAAACCTATCCGTTGTAGGTATAGGTTCAAATCTAGCTAGAATTGAAGACAAAAAAAATATATATTATTCGCCACGGGCAAACTGATTATAATTTACGAAGTATTGTGCAAGGTAAAGGAATTGATGCTTCGTTAAATGGAAAAGGAAAATCGCAAGCTCAAGCCTTTTATGAGTACTATAAAAATGAAGGGTTTGAAGTTGTTTATACCTCCGAGTTAAAACGCACAACCGAATCTGTTACTTCTTTTATAGATGCAGGTTTTAAACAAGTAAAACTTTCTGGTTTAGACGAAATTAGCTGGGGTGTTTACGAAGGAGTAGAAGCTAATTATGAAGAGAAGATCTTTTTTAAAGAGCTAACCAAAAAGTGGGCTAGTGGCGAAACATCTTTAGCCATAGATAAAGGCGAAAGCCCCGATGAAGTGGCTTTAAGGCAACAAGCAGTAATCGAAATTCTTAAAAATTCAGCAGAAACGAAGATTCTAATTTGTATGCACGGCAGAGCATTGAGAATTTTTTTAACACAGTTATTAAACATTCCTATTGCGCAAATGGATACATTTGAACACCGTAATTTGTGCTTATATAAGTTGTCTTATACGCAAGAAGGGTTTCAATTATTGGATTCGAATAATGTGCAACATTTGAATAATTTATTAGAAGTTAAATAATGAGATATATTTTAAATACTGTTTTATTAGTCCTTGTTTTTTCGTGTAGTACCGAAAAAGAAGAAGTTGTTAGTAATAAAAATTTCGATCCAATTCTAACCCCTTATTTATCAATAGTAGATGCTTTAATACATGATGACTATGCTAAAACTAGAGAAGCAGGAGAGAAACTGCGAGATTCGGAAGTAACAAATGGGGTAGAACTTGCATTTAAAAGTATGGGGAGGCTGATAAGTGAATCATCCTCATTATATGATCAACGATCTTTATTGGAGCAAATGGCAATTGTAATGCAACTTTATATTGGGCAAGAATTAATCAATGATTACTTTATTTATAAATTTAAATGTAAAAATGAGTTTGGTGGTAAAGAAGTATTTTGGTATGGCTTATCTAAAAAATCTTCAAATCCTTTTATAGGAGATAATTCAAATGAATGTGTGGAGTTAATTGAAACAATTAAACCAGTAATAAAAAAATAAGAAAATTGAAATGAGAAAGGTGAAATTAATAATTGCAGTTTTAATGATAACCATGTTTGCTGTTGGGTGTGGAGAGAAAAACTCAGAAAAGGAAGAGGGTGAAAATGGAGAAACCCTTCAAGAGCTACCATTAACTCAACGCTTTGATTTTGAAGATTTGGAGGGAAATGAATTTGATTGGGCGGATACCAAAGGAAAATTAGTATTTATAAATTTTTGGGCAACTTGGTGCAAACCTTGTATTAGAGAAATGCCATCGTTAAGCGAAGCAAACATTCAACTGAAAGATGAAGGAGTGATTTTTATTGTGGCATCTGATGAAGAGGTTAAGAAAATCAAGAAGTTTGAATCTAAGCACTATTATAGCTTCAAGTTATCTCATTCAACAGTTTCTGTTTTTGATTTGGATGTACAAGCCTTGCCAACAACCCTAATTATTAACGAAAATGGCGAAAT
>CAZQWZ010000287.1:0-2962 GCA_964596935.1 uncultured Roseivirgaceae bacterium | reverse complement strand
TTAGCACTATTCTCCTTTTTCGCATACTAAAAATATACTTGAACATAAATCCGGGTAAATATGTCCAAGTTGGTAACATCCTTCCAAATATTCATCAGAGATAATGTCGGTATTTAACAGTTGATCCCATTGAAAATTAGCCAATGCTTTGAAGAATATACCAGACCGGTGTACTACTTTCAACCCTGCAGCTCTTGCATCTCTTTCGAGTGTATCTAAGGTATAGGTAATTCTATGCCCATGTTCTTTTTCGGCAGGTGTTACTGCATTATTATGCGATATTAATCCCATTTTTACGGCTATTTGCCTTGATGGGGCATTGGCATTGGGCACTACTAGAAAAAACCTGCCTGTATCCGTTAACCACTCCTCATTTATTCTTTTTAAAACAGCTACGGGGTCGTCTAGGTGTTCTAAAACATGGGTTAAAATAATATTATCGTATTTTTTTGGTAGTGTAACTTTCTCAAAAAGGCTATTGACAATCGTAATTTTTTTACCAAACTGGTCTGAAGCTATTTTTGCAGCTTGGCTAGAAGCTTCTACGCAGGTAATATCATTAAAAAAAGGTAGTAACCGTTTTGTGAAATCGCCTTTAAAACTTCCTAGCTCTAATGCATTCCCCTCCTTAAAAAATGGTTTAAACGATTTAAGCATAAAAGGATGCATTACGTCAAAATCAAAGCCATAAGCGTATTTATGATCTTTTGTGTCATTTAATTCTATGTTGTAATCTCTGCTCATAATTTAATCCCAATATGTTGTTTTTTCAATAAGTTGATAGTAGTCTTCTTTTGTAATTCCTACTATTATTTGATCCCAATAACGGCCTTTACGATAATAATAGTTTCTTCTTTTACCTTCCACTTTCCACCCTAGTTTAGTACAATAAAAATCAATTGATATTTTATTGTACTCAATCATCGAGCCATCGAGCCTTTCAAGGTGTAATTCATCAAATGCATATCTCATAGTAGCCATAACTGAATCAATACCATACCCTTTACCTCTAATATCAGCATCTCCCAGCATAATTCCATGCCACGCATGGCTATTACGCCAATCAATATTTATTATGCTGGATATTCCAATAATGCCTATGCTTGGAGCATCTATTGCTAATCGTTGATTTAAGGGTTGGTCTTTAAGGTTTTCAAACCATTTTTTATGAAAATCCATTGAGCTTGGAAAATGAATATCTCCCATTATATCTTGGGTTGAAGGGTCATTTGACCATTTATGGAGCAAATCAATATCCTTCTCTTCAATTGCTCTTAGTATTACTTTTTTACCTTTAATATTCATAACTATTTTTCTAATATTGCAAGCCCAAATCCATATTTACCAAACTCATTACCGTTATACGTCATGTAATAATTTCCATCTAATTCAAATACATGAGGGTAATGCTGCGATTGTGAATCCCAACCAGATTCTGAAAGGCCAATTCCTGCTTGAGAGTCATCTCGTGCCCAATCTATAGCATTTTTAGAGTACGCATACCCTATTTTATATCCTCTGGTATTGTTTTTAAAATCGTGTGCATGCCTAAAACTAAAATACATATGATATAACCCATTTAAATAGAATACATCGGGCCCTGCCTGACATTCCTCCTCTAGTACTGTTTTTATTATGTTTTTATTCGCCTTATCCCAGTTAATGCCATCATTTGATATTGCAAGTCGTATTTTATAAGTAGATTCCGCCAGGCTTCCTTGCATAGTCCATTGCTCTCCAGCTAAATAGTACATAAACCATTTGTCTTTTATTTTCCTAACTTTTGGGCCGCTTAACTCAAAAGGTTCGTGCATAGAATTTGTTAAAATAGGCCCTTTATAGTTCCTTTCAAAGGTTATGCCATTGTCTTTACTTGTTGCCAATCCTATAGATACTGTATATGGAGTTGATTGGCATCTAGTCCAACCAGCATAGTATAGTCTGTATTGGTTTAAGTTTTTTATAACAGATATTGGATAAATCGCAAATTCATCGAATGTACCTAATTCGCCTAATGGGATAACAGGTTTTGTTGCAATATTAATTATCTTTTTAAGGTTTAACCTATCCAAATCAACATAAGCTGTATAACTCTTATATTGACCCTTTGCATCTCTATGGGGTCTGCAACAAAAGTAAACTCTAACAAACTTATCAAAAATAATAGCACTTGTAGATTGAGCAAACTCTTTCATCCATTTTCTTTCATTTCCATCGCTTATATCTTGCGGATTAAAAACTCTTCCTAACTTCTTCCATTTCATATTAATGTGTATAAATTTAAATAATTATGTATTTCTTCCCGTGAATTAAACATCATAACATCTATAATAGAGAGAAATGAGATAAATTGGTAATCAAATTGAGCATACGTTAATTGATTTGTTTTTAAAAAAAACAAATCAATGCCTTTTGTATTAAATTGTTCTTTTTTATATAATTCTACTCCTCCAATTGGATTAATATAGGCGGTAGCCTTTAGGGCTTGGCATAACGCCAATACCTTTTCTTGTCCTTTTAAATTGTGGTCTATGTCTATTTCAGAAGAAATAATTAGTTTAGTTTTAATATTTAACTCTTTTAAAACTACCTGTAAACTTTGTACTAAAAACTTAAATAAATTACGTTCTTTATTTTCTACTATTTCTTGAATAAGAGGAAACCCAGTTTCAAAATACGGTGCTTTCCGGTAGCTATTCTCCACTTTTCTCACTATTTTTTTTAATTCCAATGCTGCATTATCACTCAGCTGTCTATCTACTACATTTAAATAATCAGAATCCTTTTTTAAGGGCAGTGTAATAAACTCATCTTTGCCATTTACCAATATTCTATTTCTATTAATCCATCCTCTTTTTGAGTATTGGATATTATCGTATATCACAAATGTATCAACCGCATTAATCAACTGAAAATAACCAATATAGGGCATAAAATAAGGCTGCATTATGGCTAGTTTCAT
>CAZQWZ010000286.1:0-2968 GCA_964596935.1 uncultured Roseivirgaceae bacterium | reverse complement strand
TTATTAAGTTAATGGTTAATGGTTAATTTAAACTAACTACAATTATTGAAAGTTAATGTAACTCAGATAGTTTTAAATCATTTTACCGCAAATCTCGCAAAGTTTTACGCAAAGTTCGCAATGATTTTATTAGTGATTTATTAGCGTACATTGCGGTTAGCTTAATTTAGCCTAATTCATATGCACTTGAATAGTACAAGTTAATGATTAAAGGAAGTACTAATAACTACTAACCAATAACTTACTTCACTAAAATGGAGCAGGGCCATCATCTTCTGGTTTGTCCAAATTGTCCTCTTCTGTGTTAAGGCCACTTTGCAAAGTAACAGTGTTTGTAAAACTAGAACCTGCATCAGATGAAAATGAACCTCCACCAAAACCTGAGTTATCATTAAAATCTAAATCGGTAAACTTGGTAAACTTACCAATAAACTTAAGTTTTACATTTTCAAGAGAACCATTTCTATGCTTGGCAATAATTACTTCGCCCAAACCTGTGGTAGGCATTTGATCTTCATCCTCAGTAATTCCATAATACTCAGGCCGATAAAGGAACATAACAATATCTGCATCCTGCTCAATAGAACCTGATTCACGCAAATCTGAAAGCTGAGGTCTTTTATCTCCTCCCCTAGTTTCTACTGCACGACTTAGTTGCGAAAGTGCAATTACTGGCACAGCCAGTTCCTTGGCCAACCCTTTTAAAGCCCTCGAAATCATACCAATTTCTTGCTCTCTGTTACCACCACCACCACGAGCATCGGCACTCATTAATTGGAGGTAATCAATAATAATTAACTGCACATCATGTTGCGCTTTAAGCCTACGGCATTTAGCACGAAGTTCGAGTATGGTAAGGGCAGGTGTATCATCTATAAAAATAGGCGCACTACTTAGTTTCTCCGTTTTATGCAAAAGCTGCTGCCATTCATAATCGGCTAATGAGCCTTTTTTAATTTTCTCACTTTCAAGTTCTGATTCTGCACTAATTAAACGATTAACCAATTGCACAGATGACATCTCCAAGGAGAAAATAGCAACTGCTTTGCCAAAATCTACTGCAGCATTACGCATAGCAGATACCACAAAGGCCGTTTTACCCATGCCAGGACGAGCAGCAATAATTACCAAATCAGATTTTTGCCAGCCTGATGTTACACGGTCTAATGCAGAAAAGCCAGAAGGGATTCCTGTTAAACCATCCTTATGATTTTGGCGTGCTTCAAGTTCGACTAATGCTTCAGACATAATATCCTTCATAGAAGAATAATTTTTACGAATGTTCTGTTCTGATATATCGAACAACGCACTTTCTGTTTGATCTAATAAATCAAACACATCGGTAGTTTCTTCAAAAGCCTTTGTTTGTATTTCGCCAGAAACTCTAATAAGCTCTCGCTTAATGGCCATCTCGATAATAATACGTGCGTGGTACTCCACATTAGCAGCCGAGTTTACTTTGGTAGTAAGTGAGGTAACAGCATAAGCTCCACCTGCCACATCTAGGGTGCCATCTTTACGAAGCTGACTTGTAACGGTTAGTAAATCAACAGGTTGAGATTCGTTAAATAAATAAATGATTGCCTCATAAATAACACGATGTGCATCTTTATAAAAGGCTTCTGGTTTAAGAATATCTGCAATGGCAGATAGGGCATCTTTTTCGAGCATTAATGCCCCTAAAACTGCTTCTTCTAGCTCTAGTGCTTGTGGTGGCACTTTTCCTAAACTTTCTCCAATTTGGGTTTGTAATTTATCGGACTTATAGCCAAGACGAAGAGGCGCATTACTTTTATCCATGTATTGAGTTAGGTTAAGGTTTATAAAAATGCAACAATCAAAAGTAAGATTTTCATCTACTTTGAAATAACTATTTCAACTTTACTTATTCACAAAATGGTGCTTCTTATCCACAACTTTTTAACAATGATTGATTGCCCATACATTAGAAACATTTACAAAATAAATAAAGAAGGAGATTGACTTTATTTTTTTGATTGAATAAGCTTCAAAAGTTGAATTCCATCTTCAGATTGAGGCTGAAGTTGCAAGCCTTGTATCATTACATTTTCCGCTTTAGCATTATCAGTTGAAAAATAAAGATTTGCCAAATTATAATAAGCTCTGAAATGCAAAGGGTCAAAATTAATGGACGATTCAAGGTCTTTAATTGCCAAAGGAATATTAGCCATTTCGTAATAAAGTAACCCTCTTAAATAATAGGCTCTAGCAAAAAGTGGCGCTAGTTTAATAAGTGTGTCTAATGTTTTTAGTGCTTTATTATTATTTCCTAACAAGCTATAGGCAGTTGCTAAATTAGTATAAATGGGGGTAAGCAAAGAGTCCATTTCTATGGCCATTTCATATTCTTGTATAGCCCTTTGAATATTTTGTTGCTTATAATAATAATCGCCTAATTGCAGTCTGCCCAATGGAAAATCAGCATTTGATCGAAGCATTTCTAACAGCTCATTTCTTGCCAAAAGAGCCTTTTGGCGTTGAGTAGCATCGAGTTGAGATAAATCCAAATCAGCCATAAGCTGAGCAGCACCAATCCTTACCAATTTAGTTTCATCTTCCAAATTCGCCAAACCTACACTCACTCTCTCTTCTAACGGAAACTGTTGAAGCTTTGCTAGTGCATTATACCGCACCAAGGCCGAGCTATCACTTAATGCTTTAATCAGCATATCAACATCTTCTTTGTCTCCCAATAAAGGAAAATACTCCAATGTCGTAGCCCTTGATATCGCAGGATAATTTAAATTATTAATAAAATTTAATACCTGTTTTCTCTCATTTTCATCATAAGAAGCTTGGCTAGCTATTAACAAATGGTCAGAAAAATGATCATCTCGTTCTGTTCCATACCATTTTACAATCCAATCAGCCGCCCATTGATCTGATTTTTCATTATGGCAACCCGTACAAGCATTGGGTGTATTATAATCTATACTTTGGTCGGGTC
>CAZQWZ010000285.1:0-3019 GCA_964596935.1 uncultured Roseivirgaceae bacterium | reverse complement strand
AACTTATTTCTGCCAGTAGAGATGGGCGTATTTACTTTTGGGATGTACTTACAGGTAATATTCTTAAATCTTATGAGCAATTAGAGGATAATATTTTAAGATTAGCACTAAGCCCTGATGGTTTTTACCTAGCTGTTGGCAGCACGGGAGATAATATTAATGTATATGATACACGGCTAGATTCCATCATTTATTCTGTAAAAGGTTCTCGTATGGTTCGTGATAATGTGTTTATCAATTCCAAAGGAACCCAATTAATAACTGGTGTGGATAATCGAAAAGTGAATGTGTATGAACTTGCTACTGGCAAGTTTCTTTCGAAATATGAACCTATAGACGGGTTCTGTGGAGGATGTTTAACGCAAGGCATAGCAACTTCTAGTGATGAAATAATTTATGCCTCTCGTTATGGAGGATTTAAATTGTTTGAAGGTAAAGAGGAATCAAAAACCTATTGGAATGAGCCTGAAGAAAATTTTTCAACCTTAAATATAAATTCCGAAAGTACATTGATGGTTTCTGTAGATGAAGATTCTGCCATGGTTTGGGATGTTATTGGAGGAACTAGAAAATACACATTGGATGTTACTCAAAAAGAAACCTCTCCTAAATATGGAATTGATTTAACTTATAAGATTGGGGAAAGAAGATCGGATAGATTTAATGACGCTAATTTCAGTAAAGATGGGAAGTTGTTAGTAACTGGAGATAATAGTAATATGATTATTATTTGGGATGCTGAAACGGGCCAAAAGATCTCAAATTTTTATGGCTATTTAAGTTTTCCTCCAGAAGATGGACTTGGGTTTGACCCAAATGCATACTGGGAAAGTTATACAAGTAGTTTAATTGCCTTAAAAAATGACGTGCAATTATCACCCGATGGCAAGTACGCTTATAGATCAAAAATAGGATTTGAAGTTAGAAAGTGGGAGATATCTACAGGAAAAATAGTGCAGCGGTATGGAGGTCATACCAAAGTGGTATTGGATTTTAAATTGTCAATGGATGGAAAGAGATTGCTTACGGGAGGAGGTGATAGGTTGGTTCATTTATACGATGCTACATCAGGAAAATTACTGAAGAAATTTGAAGGGCACAGAGGTCTTATTTGGGATGTGGACTTTAGTAACGATAATTCTAAAATTGTAACATCTAGTGCTGATGGCACAGTTAAAGTATGGGATATATCTACTGGAGAACAACTCCAATCTATTTATTTAAGTGGAGATAGAACTAAGGTAGAGATTGCTTATACTGTTAAATTCTCTCCTAACGACCTTTATTTAATTATTGGCAATACCACTGGGGAGTTGCAACGGTGGGATATTGATACAGGCAGAAAAGTACAAGAGCTTGTGGGGCACACAAAAGCATCAATGGATTACGAATTCTTTGATAATGGCACCAAAATGGTTTCAGTTGGTTGGGATAATTCGGTTAGAACGTGGAACCTAGAATCGGGTTTTCAAATTAGAAAGTTTATCGGCCATTCAGATCCTGTTCACGCAGTTGCCATAAGTGGTAATAATAGCTGGATGGCAACCTCTGGTACTGGTAGAGTAATTATATTATGGGATATTAATTCGGGTAAGCTTTTAAAGAAATTTAATGGCCATAAAAGTATTGTTACCTCTGTTCAGTTTACTAACGATAATAAATATTTGGTGTCAGGAAGCATTGATGGCATAACCAAAATTTGGAACCTAGAATCAGGCTTAGAAATAATTACACATTATGTTATAGGCAAAAATGATTGGTTAGTAAAAGATACCAAAGGCTATTTTACCGGAACAGATGGCGCACAAAAACAAGTGTTTTTTGTAAAAGGAAATGAGAGTTTTTCATTAGATCAATTTTTTAACGAGTACTACGATCCTAATCTTTTAAAGGGAGCTTTAGGCAGCAGAGAGAAGCGAGAAGGAATTCTTGAAAAATTAAAAAAATATCCTCCACCATCTGTTAAAATAGAATACCCAACCTATGGGCAAATTCAGAAAAAATCTGCGGTTGATATAATTGCCGAAATTACCAATAATGGAGGTGGAATAAAATCCATTTCTATTTTTCATAATGGCAAAATTGTTGAACAAAAAGAAAGTGACTTTTTTACTAAGGTTGTTTCTGGTAAATCAATTATTCAAAAATTTAAGCTAAACCTGATTCCTGGCATTAATAGCATTAAGGTGATTGCAACTAATACAAATTCGATAGAATCTAAGCCAACCGAAGTAATTGTTGAATACGAAACACCCACACAAGAAACAGTTTTGTATCTATTGGCAGTAGGAATTAATGTGTATCAAAATCCTTCATTAAACTTAAATTATGCACAAAATGATGCCAAAGCATTTGTAGATATTATAAAAAAAGATAGTGATGTGCTTTTTGATAGGGTTGAAACCCACGAGCTGTATAACGAAGAAGCAACTAGAATTAATATTATGGGAGTGCTAGATTTATTAGCCAATAAAATTAAACCAGGAGATGTTTTCTACTTTTATTATGCTGGCCACGGTAGCATGGTTGATGATCAATTTTATTTTGTGCCCACCGAAAATACCAGATTATATAGTAAAGATAAACTGGCAAAAGATGGCATTTCGGCTGAGCAGTTGAAAGAAAAATTTAGAAAAATTTCTGCTTTAAAGCAGTTAGTAATAATTGATGCTTGTCAATCTGGAGGTTCGGCTGAACTACTGGCTTCTCGAGGAGGAATGGAAGAAAAGGCAATGGCGCAATTATCGCGAAGTGCAGGTATTCATGTGCTTTCAGCAGCAGGTAGTGAACAATTTGCCACAGAGTTTAGAGCCCTCGGACATGGAGTTTTTACGTATGTTCTTTTAGAAGCACTTAGTGGAAAAGCCGATGGAGCACCTAAAGATGGCACGGTTACTATTTATGAATTAAAAGGTTATATCGATTCTTTGGTACCAGAGTATTCTCAAAAATTTAAGGGGAAACCACAGTACCCCTATACCTTTTCAAGAGGGCACGATTTTCCAGTCACAATTATTAA
>CAZQWZ010000284.1:0-3031 GCA_964596935.1 uncultured Roseivirgaceae bacterium | reverse complement strand
TTTCTTTAATATGAATAAACCCAACAAAATCTAACACCTTCATTATAAGATATGTAGGGTCAATTTCGTGCCATCTAACACCGCCAAAATTGGATCTGTTGGCATTCTTATGATGGTTATTATGATAGCCTTCGCCCATCATTAAAAAATCAAATGGCAGCAAGTTTTTTGAAGTGTCCTTCACTTTAAAATTAACATAGCCATATATATGTGCAAACCAATTAATGATAACACCATGTATGGGAGCCATTAAAAATGCAACAGGCAATAATAACCATTGCCACCAAGCGGTTGCAAAAGTGTAAAAGAATAAAACGTATAATGTGCCCCACATAAGTCTTGATATTTTTGAACTAGCAATTTTATCGAACCATTCCCATTGAGGCACATTTCGAGTGAATTCCTCAGCTATTTCAATTCTTTTTTTATTAATATCTTGATACATGTTTTTCGTGCGCCACATCATTGCAAATAGATTTTTATCGTATTTAGGAGAATGAGGGTCTTTTTCGGTATCAGCGTAGGCATGGTGCATTCGGTGCATAACACCATACCCATAGGCGCTTAGGTAGTTAGCACCTTGAAATATCCACGTTAAGAAGAAGCTGAGTTTCTCTCCAAAACGAGACATGGTAAAGGATTGGTGGGCGGCATACCTATGAAGAAAAAAGGTTTGAAAAAATAAACCTGTGTACCATAAAATTATTATTAAAACTATTATTGCCATAATTATAAATTATTCTATGTGCAAAGCTAATTAGTCTTTTAAGCAAACTAGCCAAGTTTTGTAGCAATAGTTGAAATTTAATGTTAAAAACTAAACTAACAAAGTGGGTAAGAATCTAAATAGTTAACATTGTTTTTATATTTTTAGTTTTATGATAAGATACAACCCTAAAAACTGGATGCACCTAGTTTTTCATAGTTATAGTAAATATGTGTTTAAAAGATTACTGCCAGTTCTTTTTTACATAGCAATTTATACGGCTGTAATTAATTTTGTTTTAGGTTATTTCGAAATAAATTATACTGGTACTACTGCGGTGCATAGTATACTGGGCATTGTGCTTGGTTTCTTTCTCGTTTTTCGTACCAATGGAGCTTATGATAGGTGGTGGGAAGGACGAAAGGTGTGGGGAGAACTTGTTAATAACTGTAGAAATTTGGCATTAAAATTATCGGTTATGCTTCCTGAAGACCATAGTAAAAGGCCGCAAATTTCGGGGTTGATATCTGCATATCCTGCTGTATTAAAAGAGCATTTAAGAAAAGGTGTACCTAAGGAAGTAGCAGAAGAAATATTTGATACGTTAGACGTAAATAGGATGGAGCATATACCCAATGCGATAGCCAAAAAGTTGTACGAAATATGTAATATGTTAAAGAAAAATGGAGATATTGATGCAGAGCAATATCGTGTATTAGATACTGAATTAGTAATGCTTACAGATATTACAGGCCGCAGTGAAAGAATTCGTAATACACCTATTCCGTACTCCTATAGTATGTTTATGAAGAAGTTTATAATTACATACATTTTAACCTTACCTTTTGCTTTTGTTACCACTTACCACTACTGGACCATTTTAATAGTAGTTTTAGTTCTATATATATTATTGAGTATTGAGCTATTGGCAGAAGAAGTTGAAGATCCATTTGGTACTGATGTAAATGATTTGCCAACAGATGACTTAGCAATTAAAATCAAAGCCAATGTAACGGAAATTTTAGAAAAATAAGTGTGATTTTAGGTGTGGATATTGTTATTTACTTCTTCCTTTTCTTCTTCTTTTTAGTAGGTTCTTCGGCTTCACTCATTAGTTTTTTCCAGTCATTTTCAACTTCAGAGCTAAGGCTAATGGTATCGTTTCGGTCCGTTTTTGTTACCGTTAATACTTCAATTGGTTTTGTTAAAAAGGATTCAATGGTTTCTAGCATCTTTTTTTCTTCGGGGCTGCAAAATGAAATGGCATTGCCTTTATTGGTGCCTCTGCCTGTTCTGCCTACACGGTGCACATAGTTTTCTTCTACATCGGGCAAGTCATAATTAACTACATAATCTACATCGGGTATATCAATGCCTCTGGCACTTACATCGGTAGCAATTAATATCTTTACTTCACCAGACCTAAACTGCTTCATTACGGCTGTTCTTTCGGCATGTTCTTTATCGCTATGGATGGAAATAGACTCTATATTAACTCGCGCCATCGCTTTTAGTATGCGTTCTGCTCGAACTTTGGTACGTACAAATACTAAAAATTTAGCATCCTCATTTTCTTTTACAAGCCTTTCAAGGAAGAAACGCTTATCGTCCATCTCAATAAATACAACCCCATGTTGGATGTTTTTGGCTACAGGGTCGTTGGGTGAAAGCTGTATTCGAATGGCATTATTAACCAGTGAATAAGCCAGTTTTTTAATCTCATCATTAATAGTAGCCGAGAAAAATAACGTTTGCCTGTATTTGGGGATATGCTTCAATAAATCACGAATATCTTTGATAAACCCTAACGCTAGCATATGATCGGCTTCATCTAAAACAAGCGTTTCCACCCGGTTTAATTTTACATAGCCTTGGCTAATTAAATCGAACATACGGCCAGGGGTTGCAACTAGCACATCAATTCCTTTGGTAAGTTTGGTAATTTGCGGGTCTTGTTGAGTGCCTCCAAAAATGGCAAACGATTTTACCTTGGTGTATTTGCCTAGTTCATTAAAAACTAAAGTTACTTGTTGTGCTAATTCGTGCGTAGGCACCATTACCAAGCATTTAATGCCATCCGATCTTTTAGATGTTTTACGTGCATCTATTTGGTTAATAATAGGAATGGCAAATGCAGCTGTTTTACCTGTGCCCGTTTGCGCAATGGCCAGCACATCTTCACCTTTAAGTATGGAAGGAATCGCTTTGTATTGAATATCCGTAGGGCGTTTAAACCCTAGTTCTACAAGACTTTGTTTAATTTCTGGAGATATATTGTATTGGTCGAAGCGCATTATTAGATTATTTAATGCAAAGGTCGCAAAA
>CAZQWZ010000283.1:0-3083 GCA_964596935.1 uncultured Roseivirgaceae bacterium | reverse complement strand
CGCTCCACAAGAATAGGGGGAATTAAAACAACAACGTAGTGCAACTAATCAGTTAGCAGTACCCTGACCACTCACATAGCTAAGATTACTGCTTTTACTCCATGAAGTTGAAGTGCCAACAGGAAGGGTACTTAAAGTAAATGTACTGTTGGTTGTGCAAACGGTTGAAGAGCCTGAGATTAGGTTGCCTGTTCCTTGTGGGTCGTATAATACTTGAATTCCTGCAATATCATCATTGCCAAGGAATCGATGACTCCCAGAATAATTAGCCAGCATTAATGAGCCTTGAACCTGAGTGTGAAATAAACCGAGTGCATGACCAAGCTCATGTGCGGACACTGTAACTAAGTCTATTGGCTGCTGCCCGTTAATTCTTATTAGATTAGTCCAGGTTTCACTTTCATCAAAATGAACGTCTCCTCCTTGAGTACCACAGTTATTACCTGAATCAGGTCCGCCCATATTATGGGCAAGTGTTCCGTTGACTCCGTCAAAAGTACCAAGACCTGGCTCGCATGCTGGGATTCGGTCTCCATGCTCAAAATCGTCAAAGAGAAACGATATATCAGCATCTGCTTGATTACACACCTCCATAAACACTATATCTGCTTCATTAGTCCAAATTTCCATTGCATCTAATACAGCTTGTTCTTCGGCATTTCCTCCTATATCAGGAGTCCCATTTTGAAAGAAGAATGTAATTATTCTATGATCCCAACTGCGTCCTATTAGAACATAGTTAGGGCTTAAATTTGATTTGTCAGAATTGTAACCATTAATATTTGCATTAGCAGGTATAGTAGGCCAGTCATCATACCAAGTTTTATTTGATTGGTTTTTCACTTGACTAAAAGCATAATATGGGGTAGTCAAAATAAAAGTTATAAAAAGAAGTCGCATTTTCATGTTAATTATTTAAAGATTAATTTATTCTTTGAATGAAACCAAGTTTGGAGAACAATAATAAATTTCGCTTAACCCTCTCTCAAAATCTTCACAAGAAGATTTTAACTCACCTGAAAAAATCACTTTCCGCCCCATTATCTTCATAGAATCTGGTAAGTTGCAAATAATAACGACATCGGGACCATCAAAAATGGCATTATTGTCACCTATTATTCCTTCTTCTGATACAATTACCCATAAATCAGGAAACTTTTGGCTAAAAACCTCAACTCTTCCTTTTGCCTCATAAGCTATCTTTATTGTTTGACGTTGAGGGTCGCAGCCAGTATATTCACAACTGTCTTTCACATTGTTATTACAAGACAACACCAAAAGCATAAACAAGATTAGTATTTCAAGGTTATTTTTCATTATTGAAATTTGTTTTTTATATAAGTGTAAAGTACAATATAAAAAGTAATTATTAATAGGGTTACCCATTTAAGTCGCATCTAATCATTTGATAGGTTAAAGGTTTAATATTTACACATCTTTCTATGATTTTATCGAGTATAGTTTCTCTATGATTTCTTCTATTAAACCTGAAAAAGTACTCCTCTATGTATTTATGGAGGTATTCTTTGTTAGCATATGAATGCACCCCTCTCAGCCAATTTTTAAAATTCCTAATTTGAATATGTATCATTGGAAAATTCTTTCCTTTATCTGATAAAATCTGTTTTAAGTTTGGATAATCTTCTTTTAAAGGGGAGTATCCACTCCATCCATCTGCTAAAATTGATGCGTCCGATTTTATATGCGTATCAAATATAGGTCTTAATGAGTCAGAACTATAATCTTCGATTATTTTAGCATATCCTCTTCCTGCTTTCCCATCTCGTTCTTCTATAGCGATTACAACTTTAACTTTTTTTTCACTTTTACTTCTTCCCTGTTCTCCTTTTTGAGGTGTACCAATTTCAAATTCATCTACATGAACAGCATTTTCTAAAGGGAACTGTTCACTACTTTTTATCGCTAATTGCGATTTTTGACGAAATAACCAAGCCGTTTTCTGATTTACACCCATTCGCTCTGCTAACCAAATACTATTTGCTCCTTTCTTACTTGTTGAAATTTCATACAGCATTTCGAAAGCTTTATCAATCCCAAACTTCAATTTATGAAAAAGGGTGCCTGTGGTGGTAGATTCATCATAGCCACACTTGCAACACCTACGACTAGATGGTTGTTTGCCTTTTATATATTTCTGATACGAACATCGGGTACAAAAATAGCCTTCCGACCATTTTAAATCTGCTAAATATTCATAACATGATGTTTTAGTCTCAAAGCGTCCTTTAAATGCTTCCCTACTTAATCCTTTTAGTATTTTCATAGCCTTTATTTTACATAAAAGTACGAGATAAATGCCTGAATTACAAGTGATTGAGTGCTAAATGGGTAACCCTAATTTTTTATATTGCCTTAATCATTGCAATTTAAATAAATGAAGATAAATATGCAAATTATCAACATAGGCAATAGCTTACACCCTGTTTACAAACTATATTGCACGTTTGGAGTGCTAATTTAAAATTAGTCCAAATAGTAATTTATAGTGGTGATAACACCAATAAAGAGAACAACCAGACTAAGATTTTTTTAAGCTGGAAACGATTCCTATCCTACTCAGGAATGACGATTTAGTTTTTGGAATTCTACGTCATAATTAACAAAATGGCTGATTAGTCCTCGTAATGACTGAAGGAGATAGATTGATTGCTAGAACAAGGCGGTGGGAGCAAGTGGTTTAGAGGAAAATTTAACTCCAAGAGCACGTATTGAGACCTAATGCCTACACTCATTAGATTGAAAATTAGAACAAATACTCTTTTCCTCTAAATCTCTTGCTCTGGGCAGGTAATTGCCCAGCCGCTTGGCGGGCAAAAGTGGGTTGGCAAAAAACTATTAATAGCTGCTTTGTTAGATGGTTTGCACAAATATTTCACGTGTCTGTTTGTCCATATAGCCATTTAGAAGATGGCTTGTTATTTATAAATGCTGTTTGTTCTGGCGCATAGGCCTTAAGTATATGGCTCCAATTTTTAAACAATGCAGTATGAATTGAGGAATGTGTTACAACGTCTAGGCTATGGTTAGTACGGGATTTCAGAGGACTGAACTTTCGATTAAGC
>CAZQWZ010000282.1:0-3085 GCA_964596935.1 uncultured Roseivirgaceae bacterium | reverse complement strand
CGGTTAATAATATCTGATTTAGCATATTAACATACGCTGTATTGCTTTTTAAGGATGTGCGCAACGCACTTTTAAGATACGCTGGTATTTTAGCACCATCTTTAATTTTGATAGATAGATCGTTAAGCATTTCTAAAACATTCTCCATATCTGGAAAGGGCCCATTATCTTTTATATCCTTACTTAGAGCTGTAATTTGCTCCGTTTTTGTTGGGTTATGATTAATGTTTTCTTTGATAAGCTTTGCCGTATTCTTATTAATGCAATTATTGTAATCATCTATAATTTTATCCAAATCACTCTTTTTGTATAAGTCTTTTTCAAAAGATGTTTTTACAGTATTGCAATCCATTAGAAAATTTTCTACTTGTTTTTTAAACCTCAAATTGGGTACAATAAGTTGGGTTCCTCCTACTTTAATAAGTACTGAACCTGAAAATTCTTGAGGAGTGCTTGATTGCTGATCCATAAACCAGTATAAACTGAGATACCCTTCTTTTTTTAGTAACCCCAATTGGTATTGACCGCTTATTTTAATTGTATGATATACGTTTTCCCCTTTTACCAAAGAGCTGATTTCATATACTTTAAATCGTGTTTTTTCTTTGCCATTTTTTAAAGTGATGGTCTGGCCTTGATTGCTAATTGTGCTATAAGAGGCTTTGCCAATTAAAGTATCTCCTTGCAGGGTAATAACCTGATCCTGTTGCGAATAGGAATAAAATGAGCATATTGCGAAAAGAATTAGTAAGAAAAATCGAATCATATTATTTAAAATTATAAGAGTTTAAAAATGCGAAATTTTATTATTTCAGTTTGGTTAATACACCATAATAATCGGATACTTTGCTAACCATACTTGATGTAAACAATATTCTATAGAATACCTCAATTAATCTCTTGAAAGCACAAAAGAGTCCCTCCCCATTCTGAGGGACGAAGAATCTTGTAAGTTTAGAAAGTAATTTCATAGTTGCAGAAGATTCTTCCTTCGTCAGAATGGGAAACGTAAAGGTTGTATTATTTCGGACAATATTCATCTTATCCCATTTCAATGTTAATATGGCATTACTCTAACCTAACTTTAGTTAGCACACCATAATGATCTGATACTTTGCCAACAACATCTGTTTTAAAAATTATTTGAGAAGCCTGAATTTCAAAAGCAGTATTATCTTTCATAAAAATATAATCAATTCTACCCGGAAAATCACCTAGAATAGTGTGGTGCTTACTTTGCGCAGGTTTATTATTTGCATCGGGGTTGGCTACAAAATAAGTATCTATAAATATGCCATCTTTTACCATGGTGTTATAACCTTCGCTCCAAGGGTAGCTACTGGTGGGGTTGCCGTTAAAATCACCAGCTACAAACGAGTAGCTATTGGCAACTTCCTTTTCTAATACCATTGCTTTTATGTTTTTCATTTGATTATTCTGCTCTTCGCTAGTTTCAGATGTGCGCCAATGCGTATGTGCCGAAAACAGATGAATTCTTTTATCTCCTAACTGAAAAGCACCATAAATAACTTTCCTCGATTCAATATTTGTTTGGCTCTTGTTTGAAGAAATATATCTATTATCAGTTTCGACTAATGGGTGTTTCGATACTACAGCAATGCCTTCTTCCCACACATTCCACCCATAATGCGCCCAATCCCAGCCAAAACCATAATCTGTATTATAATTAGATTTTAGCATATTAGCTATCCTCCAAGCCATATTGTCTTTGCGAATGTTAGCTTCTATTATAGTAGCATTTTTATGTTGTGCGCATTCTTGAAAAGCAATAAAATCAATGTCCATTTTTCCGATAACATCGGCAATCATATTTAACTTTTCATCTTGGTCATCCTCTTGGTAGGTGTGTAAGTTTATAGTTAAAAATAGCACTTCGTTTTCAGAAGTTTTGTAGAGTTCGGCATTAATGCCACCCAACGATAGATCTAGATAAGTTGCGTGAATAGAAAACGAAACAATTGTGCTATCACCAGTGCTATCTATTGCGGTGGCCAGCACATCATAGTCGCCTTCAGTTTTGTATTTGTGCGATTCGTTTATTTTATCAAACCCATCATTAATTATTCGTAAGCTGCTATTATCGTTCCAATCAATAATAACTTTAGTTAATGCCCCATCGGCATCAAACGCATTACCTGTAAGGTTAATTTCTAGCCCATTAACAGTGCTTGTAAGGTTTAGCTGAGGTTTTTCAGGAGGGTTGGTACAGCTTGTAAAGCTGATTAGAATAATTGTTATTATTAATAAATATACTTTAATCATTAAACGAGTTTTTAATTGATTGGTAAAAATAACCAATGGAATTACTAAGCAATAATAAAAATAGAAAATTAGGCGTTTGTTGTTAATAACCTTAGGTCGACTCAGGTTAACAGCTCCTTTACCCTTTTTTTATAGGTTTGGCTAATCGGAAAATTAGTGTAATTTATAATAACAGAATCAGATGAAAACGATTCAATTTTATCTGCATTTATAATAAACGACCGGTGAATTCGGATAAATGGAGTTGCTAATTTTTCTTCTAATGCGCTAATTTTTTCTTTGGTAATTATGGCAGCATTATTAGTGGTTAAAATTTTCACATAATCTGCTAAGCTTTCCACGTATAAAATATCATCTAATAAGATTTTGGTGGATTTACGATTAACCCTTACAAGCAAATACCCTTTTGTTAATGCACTTTGTTTTTCTTCTAATCGTTGTTTTTTTCTCGCTCGCGAAACGAAGTGTTAATAAGCAGCATAAAAGCCTTAATAAGCACCACAAAATACATGGCAATGGCTAAGCTAAAAATATTGGTGGCAGCCGGCACCATTTGATCATATTGGTAATTGGCTAGTACTGCAAAAGCTAAAAAGATTACGAGCATTTCGAAATTGAGCGAAATAATAATGGTGTAGAAGATATATAGGCCAAACTTAAAATATCTTTTTTTAAGGAGATAATTAGGTGCAATAATAGAGTTAAACATAAAGGAGGTGCCAATAATTGCCGGTAACAAAAAAGTTACGAAATAGAACGAGTTGATATAGCCTCCGTACGATTTACCAAAAAATAGCACTAA
>CAZQWZ010000281.1:0-3096 GCA_964596935.1 uncultured Roseivirgaceae bacterium | reverse complement strand
GTTCCAATGCTGAAAGGAATTCGTATTTTAGGAATGGGTAATGACTATTGTTGAGTTTGCTAAATGAAGACAAATTTAGCATATTGATGAGTTCTACAATTTTAATTTTAATTTTAATTTTAATTTCCATTTTAATTTAATAATTTAATCGCTTGCACTAATGGACTTTTGTTTGTTCCATAACTCTTTTAATTTGGTTACAAATAAACGATCTTTTCTATCAATCGATGATACATATAATAGAAAGCTAGAGTCGTCGGAAAGTAATATCTTAACAATAGTATTGTCGATTAGTTGGTTGTTAGCCCATGTAACCTCAATATCACTTACATCTTGAAAGCTAGCTTTTTCAAAGTAGAATACATTATCTTCTAACCAATAAGAAAAAACTTTATTTTCGGTAAAACCATTTCCATCATCAAGATTGGAGAATAAGTCGTCACTATAGAAATAAATAATTTTTTCGCCGGGTTCAATGATATTTTTTCTTTGCAATATTTTAATTTCATTTCTAGAAAATACATCGCCACTTACAACTGATTCGCTAGGTAAAATCCCTAACTTTGATCCGAATATAAAAGCCAATATAGGCAAGCTAAGTATGATAACTAATGAATGTCTTAATTTCCATTTCGAACTATGTTTTATTCGCTTTGGATTACTGTTATTAACGAAATTTATAAATGTTAATAATGGCAGTGTTAGCAATGACGTTAAAACTATCCCTAACATTTCCAATTCGAGATATCCTCCCATTAATACAATGCAGACAAATAAAATTGCTATTATTACCGCAATCCATTTTTTTGGTAGGTTACCTTTAGCCGTTAAATTTTGGTTTTCATTAATTAGCGTTATATATAGAGGGTAATACCAAAAATTATAAAAAACTCCTCGTGCAAAAGGCATTATGTGTAATGAATCTCTATACTTGATGTATTGCCAATTCTTATAATTCCAATACATAGCATATATTCCAAAAGTAGCAACCCAAAGAACAATAAAATTAAGTGGTTTTATAGGGTAATAAAGAGTTTCATCCTGATACTTGTTTCTGGAAGAATCGAGTCTCCACAGAAGCATAGTAATAATCAAAAGAAGGATATATCCTCCGAATAGCCAAGAGAATAACTCAATGTTAGAAATTTCAGCCCCATTCTTAACCTCTTCATTTACGGAAGGTTTCGGTTTTTTCATATTGATGTAAATCCCAAATTCTGTGCTATCTTTTAGGTCTTTTAGAGCGAGAACATAATTGTTGAAATCTTCGGGTTCTACTAATTTCACCTTACTTTCATAGTTATAGGTAAGTGTTAATAGTTTCTCTTTTTTAGAAAACTCTGTCGTTTCATTATAATCAAAAAAAGGAGTTGAATGATTAGATTCTTCATCTTCAAAATCCCAGTTATCATCCTCGAAATATATTTCAGTCACTTGTTGTCGGGAAATAGGATGTGGTATTTTAATCGGGTATTCTCTGTGCAAGTCTTTTGGCAACGTTAAAAATGGAGAAATTAGATTGGCATAAAAGTTGCCATATAATCTTTGATTCTTTTCATTTTCATACCAAAATGACTTTATTAAATATTGCTCTTCAACGCGAAACTCATTTGCTTCTCTATTATCTTTAAATGTAGTCTTAGACACTTCTATTAAAGAAGGATAATAATCTTGATAATATTTTATATAACCTTTTCTTATTTCTGATTTACTTCTGCTAACTTGGTCGCTACGCCTTATCTCTGCCTCCCTGTGATAATAGACAGTCGATATTTTATATTTGCTAGTCAAATTGGGTTCGTTAAATAATTGAAACGTTTCTTTAACCACTATTCTCGATTGTTTTTGTTTCGGTTCTATTTTTGTCAATCCAACATTTGTCTTTTTTAGAATTAAAGCGTATCCGAAGTCTGGTTGATGGATATTATCTAGATTTTTAGTTTGATTTAATTTTGTTGGATCAAGCCAATAGATTTTATTATCGAATTCTACTGCGGAAACAACATGGTCGAAAGCAGTGTAACGAGGCATTTGATTAATAAGTTTATTGCCAATTTCTGTATTTACTAAAGCTGGATAGGTATTCACTCCTATCTCTTTCAAAAGAGTATTAAATAAAACAACTTTGTCTTTGCAGTCGCCATAAAGTCTGTTTAAGGTTTCGGCTGCTGGCGAAGGGCGATGAGAGTTTTCTCCGAATTCAATTCCTAAATATCTTACTTCCGTTTGAACGTAGTTTAATATTAAGGCAATTTGTTTAGCTTTTGATGTTTCATTTAAAATGATTTTTTTTAGTGTTTTCTTTAAAGCTTCATCAAGTGTTTGCTGTTTGCTAAATAAAGAAACCCCCCAATCAATAACTTCTTTCCACGAATTAACTTCCGAAAAATGTATATAAGCATAAGGATCTATCCAGTTTGGAATATTATTTTCTATACTAAGAGCTTTAACATTATTTTTTTGAATTATATATTCGATACCATTTGGTAAAATGTTCTCTATTAATTTCAGTTGTGAATTGTAAACTTTATGGTGTAGATTTTTCTGTTTTTGCCACAGCACTCTAATATATGATTGCTCTAATGGAACGCTCCAGTTCAAGGAATGAGCTAAGCTAAACGAGCCCGAGAAAACAGGGTTACTACCATGAATACTGTAGCTATAATCTATTATATCCCCAACTCTCACGTCAGATAGTAGAATATTTACGGTGGTATCTCCATCGTATATCAAGTGTTTTAGATTTTTTTCTTGTTGTAATAGTTTTTTTTGTGAAGACAGAGTTTTATCTATCGCTTTACCTTCTCTCCAAATAGTAATATTGTGAAGTATAAAAGTTTCATAATTAGGGTCATAATCTATATTTAGCTGAGATTCTGTTTCTACACCTTCGGGGTTTATTGCTTGAGTCGCATAATGCCTGAATCTAACAATATCGCTATTTTCTGTGACTAAGGTTTGCTTATCAACAAGTAAGTAATATCTGCCATTTTTAACTTCGTCTTGTGGTATTTCAGCATTTAAATTGACTTGCTTAGTAATAACCCAGTTTGGAACCTGCTGAATTGAAATATCATCAGCGATACAAGTAAAAGA
>CAZQWZ010000280.1:2578-3137 GCA_964596935.1 uncultured Roseivirgaceae bacterium | reverse complement strand
TGTAAGTAATGTTACTGGTATGACTTCTATGTTTGAAGGTGCTACTTCTTTTAATCAAAATATTGGTATTTGGAATGTAGGTAATGTTACTGGGATGAGTTCTATGTTTAAGAATGCTACTTTTTTCAATCAAAATATTGGTATTTGGAATGTAAGTAATGTTAATTTTATGCAGAACATGTTTGTAAATACTACATTATCTACAGTTAATTATGATGCCTTACTTATTGGTTGGGATGCAAGAAATTTACGCCCAAGTGTTTATTTTCATGGCGGTAACTCTACTTATTGTAGCGCTGTAGCTCAGGCAGCAAGAGCCAACATGATTGCTTCTGATGGTTGGACAATTACAGATGGAGGAGCACAATGCTTAGACACATTTATTACCACTTGGAAAACCGATAACCAAGGTGTTTCTTCTAATACATCTATTACCATACCTACCACAGGCACAGGTTATAACTACGATATAGATTGGGATAGCGATGGTGTTTATGATGATATTGGTGTTACAGGAAATATAACTCATAATTTTGGCATCGCAGGTACTTATACCGTT
>CAZQWZ010000280.1:0-2556 GCA_964596935.1 uncultured Roseivirgaceae bacterium | reverse complement strand
TCCTAGATTTTTTTTTAATAATGGTGGAGATAAACAAAAAATACTCTCTATAAAACAATGGGGTGATAATCTTTGGACTTCAATGGAAAAAGCATTTAGAGGTTGTAATAATTTGGTAAACAATGCTAATGATATTCCAAATTTATCCTCAGTTACTAATACAGCATATATGTTTGGAAATTGTGCTTTAATTGGTACAGGAACTGCAACTAATTGGAGTTCTTGGAATGTAAGTGGGATTACAGATATGTTAGGTATGTTTTATAGCGCTCCGTCTTTTAATAAACCTATTGGATCTTGGACTGTAAATAATGTAACCAATATGGTTGGTATGTTTAGAAATGCTACTTCTTTTAACCAAGATATTAGTTCTTGGGTTCTAAGTAGTGTTATAGATATAAATGGTATGTTTAGAAATGCGACTGCTTTTAACCAATATATTGGTTCTTGGTCTGTAAGTGCCGTTACAGATATGAATAAGATGTTTTATGGCGCGACTGCTTTTAACCAAAATATTGGTGATTGGAATATAAGTAATGTTATCAATATGATCGATATGTTTAAAAATAGTACATTATCTACAACCAATTATGATGCTTTACTTATTGGTTGGAATTCTCAAACTCTACAGCCTAATCTCAATTTCCATGGAGGTAATGCTACATATTGTAGTGATGCGGCACAAACTGCAAGAGCAAATATGATTGCTTTAGATAATTGGGCTATTACAGATGGAGGCTTAGAAACAGGATGTACTAGTTTAAATATAGAGAAGGAAGTGATTTCTGATTTAAAAGTATTTATTTATCCTAATCCTGCAAATGAGATGATACATATAAGTTCCGAGTTAGTTATTAAAACCATAGAGGTATTTGATTTAGTAGGTAAAAAAGTATTGACAACTAATCAAACAAAAATAAATATCAATCACTTTAAAACGGGTATTTATGTTGTTAAAATAACAACTGACAAAGGACCGCTTGTAAGTAGATTAATTAAAAAATAAAACTCAGGGAATACCCTGAGTTTTTTATGGCTAAGTGGTTTTACCTTGCAAGTAATTAAATCTAAAAAATTACACTATGAAAAAATTATACTTTTTAACATTATTATTTGTGTTTTCAATACAAATAAACGCTCAATTCATAACCACTTGGGAAACTACAACAGTAAACGAATCCATAACTATACCTACTTTCCCAGGCGAAACCTATGATTACACAGTAGATTGGGGCGATGGAAATACAGACACCAATATTACAGGTGATGCAACACATACTTATACCACGGCAAATACATATACCGTAACTGTTACAGGTACATTTTCAAGAATATATTTTAATAGTTATTATGGTATTGGTAATATATTATCGGTAGAACAATGGGGAACAAACTCTTGGACATCTATGGAATATGCTTTTTACGGATGTTATAACCTAGTCATTAATGCTTCGGATGCGCCAAATTTATCAAGCGCTACTAATTTGGCTTATATGTTTCAAATCTCTCAAGATGCGGTCATAGACAATCACCCAAGTTATTTAGGAAACGGTACAGGAAACTGGAATTGGGATACGGCTACAATTACACGAATGGAAAATTTGTTTGATGGAGCAACTAATTTCAATAAAAATATAGGCTCTTGGGATACATCAAATGTAACAAAAATGACCGGTATGTTTGGAGCACATTTTGGCTCAATGATATTTAATCAAGATATAGGAAATTGGGATGTGTCATCAGTTACAAATATTGGATTTATGTTTGATAGTAATCCTGCTTTCAACCAAGATATTAGTAGTTGGGATATTTCTTCGGTATGGTATTTAGGCAGTATGTTTAGAGAAGCGTCTGCCTTTAATCAAGACATTAGTTCTTGGGATACGTCATCGGTTACGTTTATGGCAGGCGTTTTTCAGGGAGCAAACTCTTTTAATCAAGACATTAGTTCTTGGGACACCTCTTTGGTTACCCGTATGGATTTAATGTTTTATGGAGCAACCGTATTTAACCAAGATATTAGTGGTTGGGATACTTCTTTGGTTACCCGAATGAATGGTATGTTTACGTCTGCCACCAATTTTAATCAAGATATTGGTAATTGGGATACGCATTTAGTGACTACTATGCAAAATATGTTTTATGGCGCCACCAATTTTAATCAAGATATTAGTGGTTGGGATACAGACTCAGTAGTAGATTTCCAATCGATGTTTTTTAATGCAACCAGTTTTAATCAAAACCTTAGTTCGTGGAATGTTGAAAGTGGCACTCAATTTAATAGTATGTTTGAAGGCGCAACATTAGCAACGATAAATTATGATGCTTTATTACTAAGTTGGGACAATCAAAACCTATCTAATAACAAATTTTTTTCAGGAGGAAATTCCAAATATTGTAGTACGGCTGCACAAACAGCACGAGCAAGTATTATAAGTAACGATATTTGGACGATTACCGATGCAGGTCTATGTACCGCATTAGGTTTCGGTAGAAATACTGAGTTAATTACGATGCCTCAAAACACCTTAATTGTACCTACTTTTCCAGCAGTTG
>CAZQWZ010000279.1:0-3147 GCA_964596935.1 uncultured Roseivirgaceae bacterium | reverse complement strand
TCTTCGATTTCCGTTTAGCCACAATAAAAGACTGCGGCATAAAGGCTAACGCTTACTGTAAACTTCAGTAAGGATTTAAAGGTACAAAATTTTGATAACCCACGTAGGCAAACTTTTTGATTTGCTAGCAAATCAGAATAACACGTAGTCAAATTAAAAATTTGACGGAACTAGCTACAAGAAATGCATTTAGTGGTTAACAGATGAAACCTTATTGAGTTTACAGAATGTTGGGCAACGTTTGTTTTCTTATCCAATTTCGCATTTATTTATTATTTGTTACTTCAATCCCACCTTTATAATATTTCAGATCCGCCCAATCGACACCATTTTCTTCAAAAATTATCCACTCACCATCTCTCACCCAAAACTCGATTTGAGGGTTGTAATACTGGCTTCCTTTCATTCGAGCATTGCCACTTGGATAATTCTCCGAATATATTCTATATTTAACGAGCTCAGTAACATTTCCTTCCTCGTTGTACCATTGCCAAATACCATCTCTGAGGTTGTCTGTAAATTGGCCGTGGAAGCTTAGAAATCCATTTTTAAAATATGTTTTGTAGAACCCATTATAATAGTTTTCAAAACCAATAAATTCAGTTTCTAATTCCCCATTGGGATCATTGTAAAGTTTGTAATGAAATTTATAGTCATCATTAGCAGTTGCATTTTCGACTAATATTCCAAGCGTATTGTATATGTTTTTTACACTACCTCTTTTAAACATTTCCCCTTGCCACTCAATTATGTAACCATTATCATTGGGAAATTTTGCGTAGTCTAATACCCCATTAGTATGGTGCATTTCTTCAATAATATCACCATCATTATTCCAAATAGTAAAATCACCATGCTCAACACCATGTTTATAGTTTGACTGGATTAATAATTCCCCTTCTATACTGTAGAATTTATAAATACCATTAAGGGGTTGTCCTGATAAGCTTCCTTTGGTTCTATGGATACCAATTTTAGGAGAGAACCAATAATAATAAAGATTTTCATCATATGACTTTGGCACACAATCTTTACAAGTACCAAAAATCTCTTGACCATTAGAAAATGATAGAACCTGTTGTCCGTAATTGCTTGATGTAACAGTATAATTTGGTTTATTGTAAATGTCTTCTGGGGGATTATAATAATAGTTTTTAGCAATATTACTTTTAGTATTTGATGGAGTTACATTGTTAGAAAATTTATTGTCAGGGTCAATCCATCCTGCTTTGCCAGTATATGGGTTATAATTCGGCTTTGTTGAAAAATTATCCCTGTTTGTTGAATTAGGTGCCGTTCTATAATGTGGTGCAACATATGTTCCGTTTCTATAGTACCCGTTGACATGAACATGATTGGGATTAGTTTGAGCATATAAAAATAGAGGTATAACTAAAAAAATAGAGATAATTAATGCTATATACCTTCTGAGACTTTTCACAGAGACTTAAGATTATAGAAGCACATTTGTGTTTTTTGTGTTGAATAGATGATGATGTTCAGCGACTTGTCATTGAGGTCATCAATTTTATATATGTATACTAAATCACCTGCTTCTACCCCTTCGATCACCCATTTAGCTGAATAAATGGTTTGTAATATATTCTTCGATTTATCAAGTTTTGAGTCAACTATCGATTTAATATTCCACTTGTAAATATATTGCTCTCCAGATTCTGAGTCAGTTACTCGCCAAATTAAATATTTGTTCATTGTTGCATCAAAGTCTATGATTAACACTTTGGTATCATACTGTATGTTATTTTTAGAAGGGTTTAGTTCATTTTTAAATTCATAGTGATTGCTTTTATAGATACCGGTCTGTCCAAACAATGTTAGTGAGAAGGTAATAAGTGCAAATGTTAAAGATATGTGTTTCATTGTACTATTTTAAATGTTGCCCAACGCTTACGCTAAACTGCGTAGGAATTTAAAGGTACAAAATTTTCGTGACCCAATGAGACAAATGTTGGATTTGGGCAACCAAATCAATATACACGAGCCCAAATCGAAGATTTGGCGGAGCTAATGCAAAGCCTTGAACTTGCAATTTAGCACTATCGCCCTATGCTGTTTTAGCGAATGTTATCAGCATTATAAACCCCCGCTATCATTGTGACAACAGAGGGTTCACTCGAAATCAATCTTTAAAGTACTTTGGGATATCTTTCAGCGACCCCCACCACCATGGTTTAAGATTTAAGTTAATCCTCCTTAGAGATGTAACGATATACCCAAGTCCGATAATAATAAGACCATGGCCAGAAACATCATTTTGTTGAAGG
Source organism: uncultured Roseivirgaceae bacterium (assembly GCA_964596935.1). Lineage (GTDB taxonomy): Bacteria > Bacteroidota > Bacteroidia > Cytophagales > Cyclobacteriaceae > JAKISE01. The sequence goes on along the minus strand of CAZQWZ010000279.1, from coordinate 862 downwards.
AAACGGCCTATTAATACTACAGCAATCATAGATACTAAAAAGATATACTTATTCATTATCATACTACGATTTGTTATTCTGGACAACCTGCTGCCGCTAAAGCTGTACAAGTAATAATATATGAGCCAGCACATGGGGCCCAAGCAGCGCATGCCGCATCAAAAATTATTGCACCCCATGCCCCAATTGCCTCCACTAGCTGATCTTGAATTGCATTAGTACATTCAAGAAAACCCTCAGCTAAACCACAATCTACTATTCTTCCATTTGTAGATGAGTTATAATCGATAATAACATCAGTAATCTCGTTATTTAGAGTAGTTAATGTTATTGACCCAGCAGAGTTACTGTATATGATAGAATTGGGAGTAATTTCAATAGTTAGAATATTTTCAACTAGCTGATTATTAACGAATGTATATACCGTATTTATTTTATCTGAGTTAGAACTAGGAACAAACACTAATTCCGTCCCCTCAAACCCGTTATAAGTAGAGGTCACAGCGCCAGAAAAGTTTAAAGTTTCGTTTTCTCTGCCTTTTAGGTTAGAGTTTAAATCTTTTATTGTTGTCAAATATAATGATGAAGTATTTTCTGTTGAAAGAACCCTAGGCAGCTCCATTAACTCTTTGTCTACTATAGTTTGATCCTGTTCACAGGAGTAAATTCCAATAGAAAAAAATGCAAATAGCATTATGATGAATTTGCTGCGATTAGATGATTTCATTTGCTAATTTATGTTTAGGTTAATAATATAATTGGGTGCAATTATACCAAAAGAAATGATAAATGCAAACACATTGCTGATAACGGTTTGTGTATGAATCGTTGGGCATTTCGAAGCACTTCATTTTCAGTTTAC
>CAZQWZ010000278.1:0-3158 GCA_964596935.1 uncultured Roseivirgaceae bacterium | reverse complement strand
TAAATCTCTTGAATAATTATCTCTTATTATACAACTTTCAAAATCTACATCTGCAGTTATATTTTGCACTCCACAAGGAGCAAACATTACATAAACTGATACACTTGCTGCTGTATTTTTTTCTAAAATACAATTGCTAAAAAGTGCAGATACAACATTTCCTGAAACATACGGATTTGCATAAACCGCAGCACCTCTTGTATTATCTGCTTGATTTACGGCAGGAAGAGCACATGAATTAAGTAGTGTTCCGTTTGCATTTCCTCCAGAAATGGTAAAACCATCTACAATAACATTTTGTGCGTTTCCTCTAACACTTACCACATGGTAAGAGTTGTCTTGTCTTGTAGGTTCTGTTCGTAGAAATGTAGTGTTGTCATTAGCCGATAAATCACCGCTAAGTATGGTTATATTTGTTAAATGGTTTCTTTGAGATAAAAATGTTTCTGTACCGTTAAAACCGCCATACAATTCAACTCCGTTTGGTATTGAAAAGGTAGCATCTCTTGAGTTTACACTAGTAGTTGTTGGTATGTAAGTACCACTAGCAACCCATATTTCAGTACCAGAAGTTGCAACTGACAAAGCGTCTTCTATGGTTGTAAAAGCATCTGCCCAAGAAGTTCCAGTGTTATTACCTGTAGCATCATGTTTTACAAAAAGTATAGTTCCAAAAAAGGCAGTTACTGTTTTACTGCCATCTATTATAATTTGTGCTGGGTTCGTGTTTCCTGTAAGATCTCCGCTCCATCCAACAAAACTACCTGTACCAGGAGTTGCCGTTACTGTAATTATATCTCCATTCGAATAAGCGCCTCCTGGAGGAGAAAGTACTACTGTACCATTACCTACAACATTTACGGTCAATGTATATGCAATTGAAAAATTTGCAGTAAGCGTTTTGTTAGCGTCCATAGTAATATTGATACTAGGGTTTGTGCTTGTGCTATCTCCAGACCAATTATCAAATTGATAACCTGCTGCAGGAGTTGCTGTAACAGGAACTATCGTATTTTCAATATATGTTACTGTACCACTTGGTGAAACCGAACCATTGCCATTTGCACTTGTAGTTAAGGTATAGTTACTTAATGGAGAACTTCCAAATTCATAAACTCCCATATCTACCGTTGTGTTAAAAATCCTTGCATTTCCTAATAAATCAGCTAAAAGACTTGCTGGCACTAAACTATTATCACCTGTATCTATTGCAGGAGAACCTGTTTGTACCGTAAAATCATTTGTAGTATTAGTAAATAATGGATCCGCATTACTTGTGTTTGTTGTGTTTCCGCTAGGTATTGTACTAAAATTATTTTCGTCTATAGAATTTGAAACCGTTATATTTCCTAAAGTGGAATTAATACCTGTTATAGCTCTTGCGATTGCAGTTGCATTTCCTGTTTTATTGTTCCAAAATATACAGTTATCTACATTAGCTGTCATTGTACCACCAGTTTGGCTAATACCTAAAGTTGCTCGTGTAAAATTATTTAAACCGCCAGCTGTTCCTTCATCTCTATTATTTGTATAGGTATTATTAACAAATGAAGCAGCTACGGAAGAGCCATTACCAAAAGCTCTAAACCAACCTGTGCTACCTGCAAATCCTGCTGAACCACCCAAGTCTGTTGCTAAGTTATTCTCAAATAAAGAATTTTCAATAACTATAGTTACAGAATTGGAAAATGCTGTATAACTATAAAATGAAGTCCCGTATTCTGCTACGTTATTTGAGAAGATACTGTTGGTAATCTTTAAAAAACCATCAGTTCCATATACAGCAAGTACACAAGCAGCAGCCTTACGCGCTACATTGTTTTTAAATGTGCAATTTTCTATAGTTAGGTTGTTTCTTGAAATTTCTTTAGTTATTGCTGTTCCTGAGTCAAAAAAAGCACTACCTGCAACAAACCCTTCTCCATCAGAAATAGTAATTCCATCTATGATGAAATCATGTGCACTTATATAAATAATTTTTGCAGAATTATCACTTCTTGTAGGTTCATTAAGCGTTACATTTGAGTTGTCGTTACCCAACAAATCTCCTGATAATATAGTTTCATACGTTCTAAAATCTCTTTCAGATAATTGTGTTTCTGTACCATTAAACCCGCCATAAATTGTTGTTCCATTTTTAGTGATTGCATAATAGGCTTCTCTATCTGAAGCATGTGCTTTATAAACACCTTCTGCCATCCATATTTCTTGATTATCTTCAGAAATGGCTATTGCATCTTGCAGACCCGTAAAAGCATCTGCCCAAGAATCTCCATTATTTGCTCCTGTAGCATTTGCTTTAACAAATATTTTTCCTAGTGTTCTTACAGGCAAAGCACTTGACCAAGCTGCATAGCTGGTTGCAGTACATTTTTCTCTAACATAAACATCGTAAGTAGTACCTTCAGTTAATCCTGAAATATTTTCAAAACTACCAGCAGTATATCCATTAACTGTTAAAACTGTTGCATTTGCAAGTGGCTGACCACTTAATACATAAGCTAATTCAAAATCGCCATTTTCTTGCCAAGTCACATCAAAGCTAGTTGTTGTTTTATTTGAAATAGTTATTGTTGAAGAATCTAAAGCAAAACAAAAATTATAATTTGCAATAGATGCTATTTCTGGTGGGCTTAAAGATCTACCATAAAATAACAAATCATCAATTTTGTCTTCGTATCTATTTATTGTTGGAAAATTATTTCCTCTGTTATTACCAATAGTAACGTTTCCTGGAGAATCATTTGTGTGGGTTAATTGAATAAATCCTGTACTTGCATTTGAAACTCCAGTGTTTCCAGCAGCAACCCCATCAATATATAGCGCAACACCTGCACTAATAACGTCAACTGAACCTGAAAAATGAGCTCTATTATTCATTGTAATAGCAACGTGATGCCAATTACCATCGCTAATTATTTGAGGAGATAAGACACCAAACCCTTGAAAGCTATGAAAAGTATTATATTTTACCACAACTGCAATTCCTACTTTCCCATCTTTTAAATAAATATGATAACCTGTCCAAATATTATCGATTATATTACTTCTATCGGTATCATCAATTATAACTTTAGTATCACTTGAGTTGGTTGTTGTTTTTATCCAAAAACTAATAGTACCTATATCTCTATATTCTCCTGAATTAGGATAATTTA
>CAZQWZ010000277.1:0-3185 GCA_964596935.1 uncultured Roseivirgaceae bacterium | reverse complement strand
AAAACACAGCACATTGTTAAAAGAAAATAATAGAGTACGTTACAAAGACAAAAAAATGGATAAACTATTTGGAATTTTAACCATACTTAATATTAAGAGGAGAAATTTTAACTTGTGCAAAGGCAAATTATGAAAATTATGGCTCTAAGCCACAAAATATATAATATCGCTAAATTGAAAAAAGCAGAATAAAAAGCAGAATAAAAAGCTAAATTTGAACATTAAATATAAATGCTTATGAAATAGAATTTAATAAAACAACATATTAAGAGTTAGCGTTGCTAATTTTTCTTGCTCTGTAAAACCACCAATTTTATTTGAAGAAGTAAGATAGTTAAGCGATGCGCCCGAAAGGGCGTGTCTTCTGGCTGTTTTCGATACTTCTTCGGGTGCTTGGTGGTACCTACAGGGCGTTGATTAATAAGTAGAGGTTCGCGCCCTCTTTTTTTGTTACTAAACTATAACCTAATAGTTAACCGCCTAAAGAACCTTATGGCAACAAAAAAATAAATTATGACAGACATTCAAAATGGAGGACAAGACACCTCCAAACAAACGATTATTATTAATCAAACAGAAAAAAAATCAAATGGTACAGGGACAGCAGGCTTTGTTCTTGCTTTAATTGGATTATTTGTAAGTTGGATACCAGTCTTCGGATGGATTATATGGCTGTTAGGGCTTATTCTATCTTTTGTTGGTATTTTCAAATCTCCAAAAGGAATGGCAATAGCTGGGCTAATTATCTCGTTAATTGGCGTAATCATATTGATTGCTTTTGCAGGTGCTATGGCGGCAATGTTCGCTTAAAAATTATCTATTCCCATATTCTCAAAGAGGGAAGTAATTTTAAAGGTTTCCCTCTTATTTTTTACTCCAATAACAGCATATAACAATGAAAAAGATATTATCAATACTTATTTTAATTACAATACTAGGAGGTTGCTCCACACCCGAAGACGAAAGATTATTAGAAGAAAAATATGAAAAATTAAAAGTGCTTGCTCAAACACCCGAAGCTAAAAAGGTACTTAAAGTGCGTTATGAAGAAGCTCTTAAAGAACTACGAATAGAGAGGAAAGAAAAAGAAGAAATGGCAAAATTAGTCTATTCAGAAGAAGAAGATATGACTACTGAAATTTTGGCCTTTTGCGATGAATTATGGGAAGAGGGGAATGACTACAACCCTGCCAAGTATCAAGTAAAAAACAAAGACTTTAAATGGAAGCCTGTAAAAATAAGCGGCTCAATTTCTTGGATTACCTCCAAAGATGATCGCCATTATTTTGCGGTGTATTACAAATACAAAAAGAAAGACGTAAGTTGGTTAAAATCAGAAAAAAGGTCTATTATTTTTCAGTTTTATTTTGAAAAACCCGAAGACATTATGGACTTAAAAAAAGGCCAAGAAGTATCTATCACAGCCCTGTATAAAGAAGCAGTCGAATCTGGAGAATGGGGCGATGACCATACGTATTGGTTTGAGTTTTTTAACCCAATAGTTGAAATAGATATTGAAACCGAATAACTAAACATTCCTTACCAATAAACTAATCGAACCTAAAAGGAGGCTTTATAACTTTCTTTTAGGTTAGAATTAACAATATGAAAAAACCCTGCTCTATTCTATTAATAACTCAACTGTTTTTACTAAACCTTGCCCCTGCCCAACAAATTAAAACCTATAAAGGCGATTACAAAGAGGGAAAATCTACCTACCAATATTATGAAGATAAGGATTATGAAAGGATTTATGATGGCAATTTTAGTTATACAAGGTATTCGGGTGAAAGCACAATAAATGGCACATATGAGCATAATATTAAAACTGGCAAATGGGTTTTTACAGATGTAGATGAATCCTTTTTAGGCTTAACCGACCATACATACGAAAACCTTACTGTAAACTATAAAAATGGAGAGTTAAATGGCAGTTGCAGTTATGTAAAAAAAGACCTTGATAAGAACAGAAAAATAATTGCTAAATCCACGGCATCATTTACCAACGGTAACTTTAGCGGTAAGTATTATTTATGGACTATCGAGAGTGAAACAAAATTTAATGTAAATAAAGAAGGCTTTATACACGGAGATTTTATAAAAACCTATGAAAATTATGAAGGCAATTTTGAAGACAAAAGAAAATATAAAAACGGTATTTTATACTGGCAACTACACCGAAACTTAGAAACTGGTAAAATAATAGAAAAAATTGATATAGAAGAAACGGTTTTAAATTATTTGGTAACCTACGATTCCACCTATGGGTTTTCCATTGCCAAAGAAATAACCATTAACCGAAAAGATGTTGAATATGAACATCGTACTTATGGTAAAGAACTTGATTATAATCATTTCATATTTAAAAACACGCCAATAATTGCCATTATTGACTCTACCAATACCATTGATAAGTTATGGAGCAAAATGCCAGGTGGTTTTTTATATTTTACTGATGTAGATTTAATGAAAGGAGCTAACTACCCAAACCCCTATATTACAAAAAAACTAATTATACCCAAAGGACTAGACCTTGCTAAAATGGCAATGTTTGATAGCTACAAAAGCACTCTTAAAACAGCCGACAGTTTGTTTGCAATTGAATTACTTAATCAAGCAAAAGCAAAGTACTTAATAGCGATTTCAATACTAGAAGATGATTTTTCAACATACCCTCAAGAAAGAATCAACCTAATTAATAATACGTTACATACTCAACTCATAGCCAAAGCAGATAGCCTGTATAAATTGAAAAACTATGAGTTAGCTTTAAGTAATTATAATTCTGCCAATGCTATAAAATCTACCGAATACAGCAACTCCCAAATTGCGCTCATTAACAAATTTATAATAAAAGCAAAGTATGAAAGCCTCATTGAAGAAGCAGATGCAAGTTTTGAACAAAAGAATTTAGATGCTGCTCTGGTTAATTATAGGTCAGCTTATAAGCTAATTACAGTCGATTACGCTCTTAAGCAAATTAAAAAAATAAAGAGTACACAAGACATTCATAAAGGCGATTCGCTTTTACAACTAGAAAAAGTAGAGTTGGCTCTTAGAGCGTATAAAAGCTCTATCAAAGAATTTGAAACAGATTATGCGAATAAGCAAATTGAGGTGTGCAATGATTTAATTGCGTTTAATAAATCTGATTATGGTAAAATTCGTAGAGATGTAAAACTAGA
>CAZQWZ010000276.1:0-3197 GCA_964596935.1 uncultured Roseivirgaceae bacterium | reverse complement strand
TTTTTCTTCCCTGCCAACTGACCACAAGCCGCATCAATATCTTTTCCTCTGCTTCTCCTTACTTTAACGGTAACTCCTCTTCTATCTAGGTAAGAAGCAAATTTATCCAATGTTTTCTCCTCTGCTTTCGCAAATGGAGCATCTGCTACAGGGTTGTACTCAATAATATTTACTTTGCAAGGTATATGCTTGGTGAACTGGTATAGCTCTTCAGCATCATCCAACGAATCGTTGAAATTATAGAATAAAATGTACTCGTAAGTAACTTGGTTTTTTGTTTTAGAGAAATAATATTTTAACGCATCCCGAAGCTCTACCAATGAATTAGTTTCATTAATTGGCATAATTTCGTTCCGCTTTATGTCGTTGGCTGCGTGGAGTGAAACCGCTAAATTAAATTTTACTTCATCATCGCCTAGCTTGCGAATCATTTTGGCAATGCCTGCCGTTGAAATCGTAATCCGCCTTGGCGACATACCCAATCCTTCAGGCGAAGTAATATGCTCCACAGATTTTAGCACATTGGCATAATTAAGCAAAGGCTCGCCCATGCCCATATATACAATATTGGTTAAGGGTTGATTATATTCTTTCTCCGCTTGATTTTTAATAAGTACCACTTGGTCATAAATCTCAGAAGCATCTAAATTTCGTTTACGATCAAGTTTGCCCGTAGCACAAAAAGTACAACTTAGAGAGCAGCCTACTTGCGATGAAATACAAGCAGTCATGCGCTTGGTTGTAGGAATAAGTACTCCTTCTACTATATTATTATCAAATAACTGAAGTGAAGATTTAATCGTGCGATCAGTACTTTTTTGCTCCTCTTCAATTACCACATTATTAATTATAAAATGCTGCTCAAGCATTTCTCTGGTTAATTTTGAGAGGTTCGTCATTTGAGCAAAATCTGTAGCTGATTTTTGCCACAACCATTCGTACACCTGTTTCGCCCTAAAAGCTTTATCGCCTTGCTTGGTAAAAAATGATTTAAGTTCTTCAACTGTTAACTTTCGTATGTCTTGCTTATCTTGTAGCATTGTACAAAGATAGATAGATGAAAAATGGATTAGCAAAAAATCTTGTAATTGTATTTATAGTATGTTCAACTGCTGTGTTGGGACAATCTATAAAAGGGAAGGTAGTAGATGCGAACTCAGTCGAACCGCTAGTTTATGTAAACATTGGAGTTATTGGAACTTCTAGTGGAACTATAACCAATCTCCAAGGGGATTTCTTGCTTGATGTTTCCAATCAGTCGGAGAATTTAATAATCAGGTTCTCAATGATTGGGTATTTATCAAAAGAGTACCCTATTAAGGAGTTGATAGGTGCTTATTTTACTGTTGAACTAACGAAATCAACAACTATTTTGGAAGATGTTATAATAAAGCCTAATAAGCTGGTCAAAAAACGACTCGGATCTAAAAATGATTCTAATCTAATCGTTGTAGGATGGAGCGGGGTTGGCAAGGGTTTTGAAAGCGGCACTAAATTAATAGTAAAAAATCCAATTTATATTGAGAATTTAAACCTATATGTGTCTTATAGCTCTTCTGATAGCGCCTTATTTAGGTTGCATATTAGGAGCATTGTAGATAATATGCCAAGTGAAGAATTACTGAATACAAACATCTTGATTCCAGTTTCGGTGGAGTCAGGTTGGGTAAGGATTAATTTGGAAAAATATGAATTGTATTACGACCAAGATATTTCTGTATCGTTGGAGTGGCTAAGAGCTTGGGGAGATGGGAATGATATTTTTTTATTATCAATGAGTCTATCCAAGGGAATTTTGTATTCAAAAAGAGCTAGTGATGCTGATTGGACTATTGATTCAAAGAGAAGTCCAGGGCTTTATCTAGACGTACTAGAATCAAAATAATACCCATCACCATAATTTCTTTGTGTACATTGTGCGCCACTTGTGCTCTTTGTGGCTAATTTATTGTCATAATGTCTTGAAATACCTCAATTCTTACTTAAAATATGACATAATTACCAAATTATTGAGAAGGTGAAGTATTTATTTATTTTTTACAAGCAGACAAATACGCATCTGTCGTTCCTTGGAGGAATCGCTCTAAAAAAATTAAAGGTGTGACTTTTTTATCGTATTCCTTTATCCCTTTAGAAGGTATTAATTTAGTGATATTCTAGAATTTGGAAAGGACTGGGTTTAACCTGTGTAGGATAAGGCAGACGAAATAACTTGACCCTACTCAATAAAAAACCCTTGCAAATCATTGATCTACAAGGGTTTTATTTTTAAAAGCTCCTCCTCTTGGGCTCGAACCAAGGACCCTCTGATTAACAGTCAGATGCTCTAACCAACTGAGCTAAGGAGGAATTTAAACTCCAATTCGAGGTTGATATAAATCCCCTTTTCAAATCGGACTGCAATATTAGCAGCTTGATTTTTTAATTGCAAAGCTTTAAGTAAAATATTGCTTAAAAAGTTAGAATTTTCTCTAGCCAGCTTGGATTTAACTTTATTACAAAGAAGAGCAAGGTAAATAGTCCTAAGAAAACCATTCCTGCAATTGCTAATAATTTCATTTTCTTTCCTGGCTGGTCTTCAATCGGGATTTGTTTAGAAAAGATAGTGTGGTAATTCAAATAAGCCGCTGGCAAAGCAATAATAAATGAAACAATAGTTGCAAAATCAACAAGCTGTTTTAAGTTGTTTAAGAAATGTGAAACCACAAAATAACCTCCAACACCCACGAGTAGTGCCCAAAATACATAGGCTTTACGACCTTCAGTTTTCTTCTCTGAATTGTTGAAAAGTAAAAAAGTGGTTCTCTGGATCGCTCTTGCATATCCATCAACAACCGTAATGGTGGTAGAAAACATAGCTGCAAATGCCGCTATCGAGATAAGCCAGTAGCTCCATGCTCCTATGCTACTAGTAAACATATTAATTAACTGACCTGCAAACCCTCCTGCACTATTAGCAAATGTTTGACCCGTGCCAAACATAACATAAGTTCCTAGTGTTAAAAAACAGATGGCTAAAATCGCAGATATCCAGTAGCCTAAATTAAAATCTGCTAATGTCTCTTTCATCGTAGGCCTATACCCCGATGAGTTAATTTTAGCTTCCGCCCAAAGGCTTGTCCAAGTAGAAACATCTACTGCAGTAGGCATCCATCCCATTAAAGCAATTAAGAAAATAATGCCTTCGATAGACATCG
>CAZQWZ010000275.1:0-3219 GCA_964596935.1 uncultured Roseivirgaceae bacterium | reverse complement strand
ACAAAAAAGAAGTTACTGGTTCATACACATTGGATAAAGCAAAAGAATTAATAAGCGGAATGTAAATTATGCCTTCAACTTCAAACGCAGAAATATTAAAAGCATCAGCTGGCTCAGGTAAAACGTTTCGTCTTGCCAAGTCTTTTATAAAGCTACTTATTCTTAACCCAATCGAATACCACCAAATTTTGGCACTTACGTTTACAAACGATGCCAAAAATGAGATGAAATCACGCATTCTAACGGAGCTTTCTGCTTTGGCTGCTGAAGAAAAAACCGTGCTACTATCCGAAATTGAAAAAGATTTCGATGAAGATAAAATCTCATTAGATCAATCTCAAATATTTCATAGAAGTAACCTTGCGCTTACCAATCTGTTAAATGACTATAGCCGGTTTAATGTAGTAACGCTAGATCATTTCTTTACCCAACTTATTAGGCATTTAGCGCGCGAATTAAAATTAAATTTAGGATACGAACTAGACTTAGATACTTCAAAAGCTCTAAATGAATCTATTCAAGCACTGTATAATTCAAAGGATAAACAAGTTAAAAAATGGCTTCGAGCTTTTATCAATTCTAAAATTGAAGAAGACAAAGGATGGAATATTGAATTTAATATTAAGAGCCTTGGCTATAAATTATTTCAAGATAGCTTTATTGATATTCAGCACCAACTAAGAGCCAATGCCGCAGACTTGGAAGAATTTGTAACCCAGCTTAAAAAGAATATTGAGACGTATAAATCTGCTATGCAATTGGCAGGTAAGCAAGCCATGGAGATTATCAATTTTAATGGCTTAACCGAAACTGACTTTAGGGCAAATACGGCTATTATCTTTAAAAAACTAAGCGAACAAAATCAAGATTTAAGCAAACCTTTTAGTGCCACCTTTTTAAAAGGTGATTGGGCAACAAAAACAGCAAATAAAAAGGAGGAGATAGAGGCATGTGCTAATGATGGGCTCGATGATATGCATACTCAGATTATTGAACTTTCAATGGGAGATAAAAAGCAAGCTTATCTAGAAGCAACCAATTTGCTATCTAACATTTATTCGTATGGCGTTTTATCGGCCTTAGCCGATAATCTTTGGAACTACCGCAGCGATAATAATTTGCTACTTTTATCTGATACCGCCTCCATTTTACATGGCGTTATTTCACTTTCTGATGCTCCTTTTATCTATGAAAAAATGGGAGCCAAATTCAATCATATTATGATTGATGAGTTTCAAGATACCTCCACCCATCAATGGAAAAATATACTCCCCTTGCTGCAATATGCTCTATTCGAACAAGGCAATTTGCTATTGGTAGGTGACGTTAAACAATCCATTTACCGTTGGAGAGGTGGCGATGCCAACTTGCTTATGCACCAAGCCGCTGCAGACTTATCAGACCATACCCCGCTTGAAAATGCATTGGATACCAATTATAGAAGCGGAAAAAATATCATTGCTTTTAATAATGCATTCTTTACCACTGCCAGCCAAACCTTAACCGATTTAGTAGAAGGTTTTACAGATAAACAAGAGGCTATAGAAGCTGCTTATGCAGATGTAAACCAAGAGATGAACAAATCTTTTGATGGATATGTAAAGGCTCAATTCTTTGCAGGCGATGCGGAGTACACTTGGAAAGAACAGGCGTTTGAAGCTACAAAGGAAACCATACAACAAGCATTAATAGATGGCTTTGAGCCTGAAGACATTCTAATTTTAGTGCGTAAAAACAAAGAAGCAAGCGAAGTAGCAACCTACCTACTTAGCAAAGGCATCCACACCATTACCGATGAAGCATTGCAATTAGAAAAATCGCCTTTGGTGCAATTTATAATTAATGCCTTACAACTAATTAGCACGCCTAACAACAAATTGGCACTTGCCAATGTTGGCTATTTCTTACAACTTATTAATAAAAAATCGCCTAGTCAATCTCTTGAAAATTTGATAGAAAAATCGCCTTTGTCTAATTTTTCTAATGATTTAACCGCCTATGAGGCCATAGAAAAGCTTATTGAAGAATATGGATTATATAAGCAATTCGATCCTTTCCTACAGGGGCTTCAAGACTTGTGCTTATCGTTAAGCCAACAAGGGTATAGTTCTATTTTAGGTTTTGTAAGTAGATGGAACGAATTACATCAAGATAATAAAACCAAACCTTCCATTATTTTGGGCAAACCCAAAGGATCAGTTCAAGTTAAAAGTATTCATAAATCGAAAGGGTTAGAAAGCCCTGTGGTAATTATTCCTCAAGTGAATGGGAGTTTTTACAACCCGCAGCATGTTTTTTGGCCTACAGATTTACCCGATAAATATAAAAAATGGGCAAGCTTACCTCTAAGACTAACTAGCAAATTAAGCGAAACTAGTTTTGCTCCCAACTATATTAATGAAAGGTATGAGATTGCACTCGAAGAGCTAAACACCTTATATGTTGCTTTTACTCGGTCAGTTGAGCGATTATATATTTTTGTGCAAGATAAAAAAGCAAAAGATTCGGCTCAACACGTACTAAAAACTGTTTTATCAAATCCTCAATTTGCGCTATCTAGCAACTTTAATGATGAAATATTTGAGTTAGGCACATTAGGCAAAGCTGAGCCTAATAAACAAAGTGCTACCAAAGACAATCCTCTTCAGCATTACCCCGTTTCTAACCCAACCCTTAAACTTGCCCCTGTTAAAGACAAAGATTTTTGGAAACAGCTAGATACAAATAAAGCAAACCAAATTAGAGAAGGCATTATTATCCATGCTATTATGGCTGAACTAACTGTGTTTGAAATGCAACACCTATCTAATCAGCTTGATAAAATCATCAAGCTGATGGTGTTAAATGGCAAAATTTTAAATGAGCAAGCCAGTGCCTACAAAAAAAAAATTATTGAGTTGTTTGAGAAAATACCTGACTTGCACCAATGGTTTGCACCGGGTTGGGAAGTAATAAACGAGCATAAAATATTGGCCAAAGGCCAAACTCATATACCAGATAGAGTAGTGATAAAAGATAGTAATGTGATAATAATTGATTTTAAGAAAGAATTAAAATCAGATAAGTATACTAATCAGATCAAAAATTATGGAAGCTTACTTACACAAATGGGTTATAAAGTAGAAGGAATGTACTTAGTGTATATCGATATTTTTGAAATGGAGGGAATAGCATGAAAAAATTTCTAGACCATATTATTGATGACATTAACCCTGAAAA
>CAZQWZ010000274.1:0-3244 GCA_964596935.1 uncultured Roseivirgaceae bacterium | reverse complement strand
TATTATTTAGCATTTCAATTTCTGATTGCAGATTAGCAAAATCTGCTGCTAAAATGGAGGGGGAAATAATGGGTTGTGTGCTCATAATTTTACAATTCTAAATGCTTCTGAATTGGAATCAAATATTACTTTTAAAAAATATAGTCCTTGTCTTAAATGGGCAAGTTCAATATTGGCAATATTATCGTTCCAACTAACCGAATACGAATCGGTTGATATTTTTTTTCCAGAGGTTTCATATAACTCCAACTGCACCAAATTAACTTCGCTTGGGTTTACAATTTTAACTTTTAATAACTCATTTGAAGCCAAAGGGTTAGGGTAAACCAACACTGGGTTTTGAGATAAAATAGCAGCTAAATAATTATTAATTGCCACAAAACTAGGAATGCCGTAACCTATCTCCGCATCAGGGTTTGATACATTACTTGCCGACATTCGAATAGCCTCTATTACTTTTAAATTCGTAAATTCTGGGTAAGCCTGCCAAACACCAGCAACCAAAGCTGCTACCTGTGGTGCAGAAAATGAAGTGCCGCTACCTTGTGAAATATTGCCATTCCTATCTATTAAATAGGCGGCTGTTCCAAGTGCTACCACATCTGGTTTTATTCGGCCATCAGCCGAAGGCCCATTGGAACTAAAACTTGATATCAAATAATCCGATCGAATACTACCTACGGCCAATCCATTAATCATATCTGCTGGGCTAGATATTGTACCCCACGCTCTGCTACCCTCGTTACCCGCAGAGGTTACCACAATTATTCCTTTTTCGGAGGCAATATGAGCCGCCTTTACCACAACTGTGGTGTTGCCATCCATATCATCTTGGGTATAATTCATTGATGCGTCATCAAAAGTAAAATACCCTAAGGATGTGTTTATTACATCAACCCCAGCACTATCGGCACGTTCGGCTCCAATTAGCCAATAATATTCTTCAATTCTATATTCGCTTGGTATATTTTCGGTAACAAAAAGCAAATAATTGGCTTTGGGTGCAATTCCTTGATAGGTATTCTCCAACTCAGCTGCCATAAAGGATAGCACTTTAGTGCCATGGTCAGAATATTGATATACATCAGAAGTTTTAGATATAAAATCGTAAGCATACAGCACCTGATTAGCTGCATATAAATGACTAAATGCAGGATTACTATTTACACTAGTAAACCCTCCATCCAAAACGGCAATGGTCATTCCATTGCCATAAAACCCTTGCGAGTGCATTTCGGCAACGTTTAATATTTCGGATTGAAATAAGGTATCTGTTGGAAAATCATACTCTTCCAATAAATTATCGTTTCCGCTTAACCTGCCTGCATAATTTTGAGGAGCTAAATAAGTAGTTGAGCTCACAAAAGGTAGGTTTTTAAGTTGCTCAGCATCTTGTGTAGTGCTTCTGATAATTACTCCGTTAAACCATTTCGAAGATTCAAATACCTCAATGCCTTCGTTTATTACTAACTCTTTATATGAACTACTTATGGGCAAATCTTGCTCTTGTATGGCAATTCCTTGATTTGTTCGCCTATCAATCGCTTTTTGAGATAAAAATGCATTGGGGTCACTAATTGAAAATCCATTATTAAGCTTATCCTTAAAGGCTACAAAGTAGTAGTTATCCTGTGCAAACAAGCCTTGGTTAAGTGTTATAAGTAAAACACCCAATACTAAAATTTTACTCTTTGCCAATCTCTATTAATTTTTGCTCAAATATAAAACCGTCATCAATTTTACCATTTTCTACACAAGTAGAGCAGTAATTTATTCTAATATTTACTTTATGAATTAATCCGATATCAGCTGCAAAAACTTCTACACGATAATCATCGCTTGTTATTTTAGCAGGATCCAATAAATCTGCTTGCACAACAGTTAACGTATTAGTAAATGATAACGTATCATATTCATAGGATTTTCCAATTCCCTCTATTCTATACGATTCACTTTCATTGCCATTTACTGCATTACCATCCCAAGTAATGTTTTCTTTCATAGGAAAAACCATTTTTATAAAATCTACATTGGACTCCGAAACCACAATTTTAGATGCATCTTTTAATACAGCCCAAAGCGAGTCTTTTTGCCATTTTGTAGCATTTAAATCAGCACTATACCTCCCTAACACAATTCTTGTACTTCCATCAGCATAGGTAATCGAATCTTCTGCTACCTCTTTTACCAAATACTCCGCTGTTGAAATGGAGCCATCCAAATTATACCGAGTGGTAGCAGTGTAATAAATCCTATAGGCACCCACTTCTACTGGGTAATAATTGTAGCCAAACTCTGATATGTTTGGTTCTACCGTAGAATTGCAGCTTATAAGCGAACCCACAACTAGCAAGGCTAGTATCTGCTTTAGTAATTGATATTGAAAAAATCGATTTATAAACATTTTGTATCAAATATAGTAGAGTGCTTTATAACACGCATCATATTAACGAACTTTGCAGCTTAATAATTACTAGATAATGGCATTAAAATTAAGCGTAAAAATTGGAGATGTAACTAACTTAAGCGATGCGCGCTATGCAGCGGGCATGGGAGTTGATTACATCGGTTTTAATATAGATTCTACTTCCCAAAATTTTGTAACTGCAAAAACATTTAAAGAAATAGTTAATTGGATAAGTGGAGTAGGAATTATTGGTGAGATTGGAAATCAACCTGTTGATTCTTCTGAAGAATATCCTCCCTATTTGTTGGAAACCTCTAACTCTTCAGCCCTAAATATTTCAAATGAAGCTATTTTTAGATTAAAGGGACAAAGTTTATCTATCGCTGAAATAGAAGGAAAATTAAAAGACAATACCAATTCTATATTCCATGTAGTTGAAGTAACCCAAAAACAGCTTGAAGAAAACCTTTCAGGTTTTGCCAATTTGTGCGCCAATTTTCCAATCTATTTATCTGCTAATTTTAATGAGGCATTACTAGAAAAAGTAGTTGCCACAATTAAACCTAAAGGCATAGAAATTAAAGGAGGCTTGGAAGACCAACCAGGATTTAAAGATTATGATGGCATTGCCGATGTACTAGAGTGGCTTGAGGTAGAAGACTAATCGTAAAACGGGTTATTGGTTTCCTCATTTGTAAACACTTTGGTAGATAAAACTGGTTAGAGGTAAGCACTTAGATACATATTAATGGTTAAGTTCTAAGTAGTACAGCAATTTTGTGTTTTAGGATAAACACATTTGTTATTTGCTAAAAATTCAAAGAGCGTCATTTCGTA
>CAZQWZ010000273.1:0-3255 GCA_964596935.1 uncultured Roseivirgaceae bacterium | reverse complement strand
GTTTTCAAAGAACTAATTCTTATCTTGTATCCCCAAGTAACGCAGGACACACAACAGGTTACAACATTGTATAAGAAATAATAGTAATAATTCGAGAATACTATTTAAAATAAGTATCTTGCTCAAAATTTTACTATAATTGACAGTAGCAGATTACATAAAACAATGTTTATCAATTGAGGAGTACTCATTCTCATTGAATGAACTTCAAACTGTACTTGATAAAAGTGAAACATCAATAACAAGCGAACTATCAAGATTAATAGAAAAAAAAACAATTGTTAATCTAAGAAAAGGATTTTACTTGATAATCCCACCAAGGTATAGTAAACAAGGACAAGTCCCAATTCAACTTTACATTGAAAAGCTTTTTAAATACTTAAATCGCAACTATTATTTAGGATTTTACTCGGCTGCTAAATTTCACGGAGCAAGCCACCAACAGACTCAGCGAGATTATTTAATGACTGAGAAACCAAAGTTAAATGACATAAAGAAAAATACTTTTGACATTCGTTCTTTCACATCCTCAAAATGGCCAACTAAAAATATTTTGGACAAAAAATCAGATGCTGGTATTTTTAAAATTTCAAGCCCTGCCCTAACCGCTGTAGATTTAATTCATCACCAAACCAAATTAGGTGGGTTAAACAGAATGCTAGCCATTATAGAAGAACTAGCAGAAGAAATAACCCAAAACGACATTGCAGAATTATTGACTTGGTACCCACATAAAAGCACTTTGCAACGCTTCGGTTTTTTGCTCGAAGAAGTTGGTGCTGATGAAAATTTAAGTAACCAAATAAAAATACATCTAAAAAAATCAAAATTCTTCCCTGTATTGCTTAGCCCAAAAACGGGACAAAAGCCTGGGGCTGTTGACAATTTTTGGAAAGTAGCTATAAACATTAAATTAGAAAGTGATTTATGATTCCTAAACCATACATAGCAAAATGGCAAGACCATGCTCCTTGGAAACAATTTTACCAAGTTGAACAAGACTTAGTAATTAGTCGTGCTTTAGTAGAAATATTTTCAGATGCCTTTTTGCGTGAAAACTTAGCTTTTAGAGGAGGTACAGCTTTACATAAATTATATCTAAACCCTGCACCAAGATATTCGGAAGACATTGATTTAGTTCAAATTAAAGCCGGACCAATTAAACCAATTATGGAACGACTCAAAGAAGTGATTACTTTTTTTGAAGAACCAAGAAAAACGCAAGTAAAAGGTCATGGAGCAAAAGCATTGTACCGTTTTACTTCTGAATATGAAGAAATTAGATTACGCTTAAAATTAGAAATTAACTGCAAAGAGCATTTTAATGTGTTGGATTGGGTGGACTTTCCTTTTGAAGTTGAAAGTGAATGGTTTTCTGGAAAATGTAAAATAAGAACCTACAGTATCAATGAACTTTTAGGAACTAAACTTAGAGCATTATACCAAAGAAGTAAAGGAAGAGATTTATTTGACTTGGATTATTCCAGATTAAATATGGAATTGAACATTGATGAAATTATTCATTGTTTTAAGGAGTATACCACCTTTGCAACAGGAAACAAACCACCAAGTAAAAAGGAATTTCTAATGAATATTGAAGAAAAAGAAGTTGACCCTGATTTTACAGGAGATATGGAAGCCTTGTTGAGAACGGAAATAACATACAACCAAGAAGAAGCATTTGCTTGGTTGAAAAAAGAAATTATAGAAAATATTTAAGATGAGTGAAGAACAAAAGAAAATACTAGAGCAAAGTCTTTGGGCAATTGCCAACATACTAAGAGGAAAAATGAATCCTGATGATTACAGAGATTATATTTTGGGTTTTATCTTCTTTAAGTATCTATCTGAAAAGCAAAAAATATACGTAACTGAACTTTTACAAGGTGAAAATGAAACCGACTTTAAAAAAGTAACTGATACTGAAACCTTGGAAGCTTTACGTGAAGAGTGTTTAATAAAATTGGGTTACTATTTAGACCCTAAAGAACTTTTTGAAGCCATTGCCCAAAAAGGGAATAATGACATTGAAGGAGAAAGCAATTATATTCTTGACGATTTACAAGCTGTTCTAAGTCACATTGAACAAAGTACAATGGATAGCGAATCACAAGAAGATTTTGAGGCGCTTTTTGAAGATTTAGATTTAACATCTACCAAGTTGGGTAGAACTGTAAGTGCAAGAAATGAGCTAATTGTAAAAATCATCAATGAACTACACAAAATTGATTTTAAACTTGAAGACCTAGAATCTGATGTGTTGGGTGATGCTTACGAATTCTTAATTGGAAAATTTGCTGCTCTTGCAGGGAAATCTAAAGGAGAATTCTACACACCAAAGCAAGTATCTAAAATACTTGCCAAGATAGTAACGCTTGGTAAAACCAAAATAAAATCGGTATATGACCCAACTTGTGGTTCGGGTTCGCTTTTATTACGTGTAAAACAAGAAGCAGAAGTGAGTGAGTTTTTTGGACAAGAATTGAATCGTACCACCTACAACCTTTCTCGTATGAATATGATATTGCACGATATTCATTACAGTAAGTTCGATATTAAACAAGAAGATACGCTAGAGAGTCCACAACATTTAGACAAACGTTTTGAAGCTGTTGTAGCTAACCCTCCATTTTCAGCACAATGGAAAGGAAAAGACAATCCACTTAACAGTACAGACGAACGTTTTTCTCAATATGGTAAACTAGCACCTAAATCTAAAGCTGATTATGCTTTTGTACAACACATGTACCACCAATTGGCAGATAATGGAACTATGGCGGTGGTTTTACCTCATGGGGCATTGTTTAGAGGGGCTACTGAAGGTGTAATTCGTAAATATCTAATAGAAGATAAAAATGCGTTGGATGCCGTGATTGGCTTACCTCCTAATATTTTTTATGGAACTTCCATACCTACTTGTATTCTAGTATTAAAGAAATGTAGAAAAGCAGATGAAAACATTGTGTTTATTGATGCAAGTGGAGAAGAATTTTTCATTAAAGGAGCTAATCAGAATGAATTAAGAGATAAAGATGTAGAAAAAATTGTAGACACTTATAATAAAAGAAAATCAGAAGACAAGTATAGTAATGTAGT
This sequence comes from uncultured Roseivirgaceae bacterium, assembly GCA_964596935.1. Taxonomy (GTDB): domain Bacteria; phylum Bacteroidota; class Bacteroidia; order Cytophagales; family Cyclobacteriaceae; genus JAKISE01. The sequence continues at coordinate 159 of CAZQWZ010000273.1, read as the reverse complement.
AATATTAGAAGAAATAAGAAAAAATGACTTCAATCTAAATATAGCAAAATATGTAGATACTTTTGATGCTGATGAACCTATTGACATTGAAGTATTAGCTAATGAATTGAAATCTATTGATAAACAATTAGTTCCTATTAATGCAGAGATAAAAGCTTT
>CAZQWZ010000272.1:0-3270 GCA_964596935.1 uncultured Roseivirgaceae bacterium | reverse complement strand
CTTGGCAAGGTCAAAGCCACGCAGATTTACACGATATTTTAGGTAGTCTGTCCAGGCTATCTCCACAAGCATTTTCTCCTATTATCCTAACGTCCAAGCTCACCTGCCACTATGGAGCGTAGCGGAGCAAAAATTCAGTGCAACGATTTGTTATGCCTTATAAATGTTTTCTCAAATCATTTGCCAATATAGATATGGCTTTTTCAACCTGCTCCTTTTCCAAAGGCTTAAAGTAGTCTGATTTGTGTATTGGTCTATCAATCTTTCGTTCTCCTTTCAAAAATGTAAATATATTTAATTTAACCTCTGAAAAATATGACATTAAGGTGTGTGTAGGTTTACTGCCAAAAGTTATTTCATTTAAATCACGGTAATCACCACCAAGTTGGCTTTCCAATTGAAACAGGTAACAACTAATATCTGGAAAGATCGTTTTCAATAAACTAAAGTCAACAAGGATTCTTTTTATCATCGCATTTTCGGTATAAGCTTTACACTCTATCCCAATTACGAATTTATCATCTACAAACACCTGTTTATCAACGCTCAAACCATAATAATAGTCTGATATATTAGAAAGAATATATTGTTTAACTTCATTATCCTTTATCTGCATAATATAATATTTTCGTATTGGGATATGTTGTTTTTTTGAATTAACTGAAATACGAGAGCTTTCTCCACCAATACTTTCCCATGCTATATTGATTATTTCTCCTGTTATGTGTTCTTGTAATTTCCCTTTTACGCTTCTAACAACCCCACCATATGCCCTGTCTTCATCTTCATTCGCATTTTTATCAACAACTTTAACAACACTGTTATAAGTTTTAATTAGTTCGTTTATTTTTCTTGCCAAATTAGATTTCATTTGCAAATAACCCCATTTTGTATTTTAAGTCTTCTATTCTTTTTCTGGCTACTTTACAATACTCATCAGATATATCTATTCCGATATATTTTCTGTTTAACCTTTTTGCAACAACAGTAGTTGTTCCAACACCATTAAATGGGTCTAATATAATGTCTCCTTTATAGCTAAAAAGTTTAAGAACACGCTCAACCAATTCTTCAGGAAACATTGCCGGATGGCCATAGTTTTTCATATTTCTTTCCGGTGCAATTGACCATTTTGCTACTACCCATTTTTTAAATTCATCAGCAGAAATATCAATGTTTTCTTTATTTCCAGTTTTTTTCAAGTCTCCTTTACAAAAAACCTCTATAAATTCCCATGTATATTTTAAATACGGATTACTTGGACTTTTCCAACTTCCCCAAGCAGTATATTTGCAATTATAATTGTTTTTCTCCCATAGTATTTCACTTTTCCAAATAAGTTTTTCTTTTATGAAAAAGTTACTTATTAAATGGTGGCTTGGGATATAATCTGAAAATAACGGTTGAACATTTATAATTATTCTTCCTCCATATTTAGTAACTCTGATACATTCTTTAAAAATCTTAAATAGCTTTGAAAAATAATCTTCCCAATAGTGGTCATCTTGATTTTGAGCATAGTCCAATCCAAAATTGTATGGAGGAGATGTAAACACTAAATCGACAGAGTTATCAGGAATATTGTTTAATATGTTTTCACTATCACCAAAAATAATTTGATTTACATATTCATCTGGAAATTTATTTTCTTCTTTTGTGAAAGCGTTTCCTTGAGCATAATAGTATTGGCTTCTTTTAGCTTCTTTTTTCTTCCTATCTTTTACTTTTCTTTCCTTATTATAATCAACATAGTTTCTTTTCTTTCCCTTGATTCCATAGCTTTTTATCTGTTCTACTGAATGAACTAAATCTTTGAAAATTGTTTTATCAGTATAAGAAGAAAAGCGAGTAGATACATCTTTCAACTTATTAATATCAATCTCTCTTAACAAGATGATTACTCGGTTGCTGTCATGTTCTAATTTTATTTCATTTTCCCTGAATGACTTATTAAATAATCTAATCGCAAGCAAATCTTTATCATCTAATCTGTTATCATATTTTAATACGATTTCTTTATACATCAATTTATCTCCGAATTTAAGTTTGAGGCATAACGTAGAAATCACCTGCTGGTAGCCAACGCCGAAAGGCGGCGGGTAACAGTCAGGTGTAGTGCGTTGTTATGCAATTTCTACTTTTTATACATATCTTCAATATGACTTATCTGAAAATTTTCATTTATTAATTTAGCTCATTTATTTTTTAAAACAAAGTCGTAGTTTTTCCCTGCATTTTGACCAGGGTTAATTATTATTATCTCCCGCCCCTCAACGCCTGAAAAAGAATCTATATAAGGCAAATTATCTAAAAAGAAACTTCTAATAAAAAAATCATCTGGAGTAAGACTTAAACCTATAATATAAACATCATGGGTGGATGCTAATGCCCATTCTGGCTTATACCATAAAACTGCTATGTTTCGCACATCAAAGCCCTTACCATAACCAGGTAATATAAGAAATGGCTTGGTTTGTTCTAATGGTTGAAGGGACTTCCAATCATTAAAATATATTAGCCAACGAGATTGATAAATATCTACTTGCATCAAGCCATGTGCTAATTCCACAGGTTGCCATTCTAGTATATTTTGTTGCATAGGTTTTCCTAACGCTTCGGGAGCACCCAGACGCCAATTCACGGAACCGTGCAATTTGCATATCTTTATTTTATTTTTCTCAAAATTATATGTATATTCTTTGCCAAGTTTTTCAAGAGCCACCTCCAATAAACAATCCCAATTAAAATTAATAATTATATCCCTATCGTGTAGCTGTTCAGCAAAACGTAAATATATGTCAGGTATATTTTCATCTCTCGGAGTACTCTCATCGATTGTTTTGGCAATGTAGAATTTCAAGGCTAATTTTTCGCGTGATCCCGCATCTGACCAGCGTTCACCACCACCGTATTCTCTAAGCTCTTGATATTCTAAAAAAGTACAAAAATCTGAAAAATTAACTTTTGAATAATCTAATTGGCCATCTGTAGAAAAGCAGGTTTGTGCATAGTTATTAACTCTTTCGTATAGACCGGGGCATTCATCAGCAAATTTGGACATAGTTAATTTCAATAGTTTATCTGTTAGTGGAATACCAGCATTGGCAGAAAAACCTGCTCCCAAAATAAATAAACGGTTTTTTACAACTTGTTTCTCAAACCAATTTTCTTTATTCATATTTATTTATGCAGAACATGTATTATACGGCCTAAATAATCTGACAAATACGGCAATTTTTGCAGTATAAGTCAGCCGTATATTTCAGGTTG
>CAZQWZ010000271.1:0-3276 GCA_964596935.1 uncultured Roseivirgaceae bacterium | reverse complement strand
TTAAAACACTACTTTTAAAAATGCGTTTATTTTTAGTTGGTACATTTTTCCTTTTAAGCATACAAGTACAAGCTCAAAATACCCTTAGTGGTAAGGTGGTTGAGCTTGGTTCAGGCGAACCGCTGTCTTATGCCAATATCGTTATCAAATCTAAAAAATTGGGCACTACCACCAATGTAGATGGGTTTTTTACTTTGTATGGCATACCTGCTGATACAAGTATTATCCAGTTTAGCTACGTGGGCTATAACCTAAAAGAAATAGCGTATAATCAACTTACGGGTAAATCCATAAAAATTGAGTTAGACCCCATTTCTACTTCTTTAAACGAAGTAGTTATTCGGGCTGAATCTACCAATTATATTAATGTGCAAGAAGGCGTTAGCCAAGTGCGTTTATCTACCAAACAAATAACTACACTGCCAAGTATTGGAGAAGTGGACATTTTTCGCTCGTTGCAATTATTGCCAGGCGTAAGTGGCACCAACGAAAGCTCTGCTGGGCTATTTGTACGTGGCGGAACCCCCGACCAAAACTTGGTTTTGCTAGATGGAATGACCGTGTATAAAGTGGATCATTTCTTTGGCTTTTTTAGTGCTTTTAATGCCAATGCCGTTAAAGATGTACAATTATTTAAAGGGGGATTCCCTGCCAAATATGGAGGCCGTACTTCCAGCGTAGTTGACTTAACAGGTAAAACAGGCAGTTTCGAAAAAATAAAAGGTAGTGCCGGAATCAACTTTTTAAGTGCCAATGCAATGGTAGAGCTCCCTTTTGCCAAAAGGTTTTCGTTATTGCTAGCTGGGCGCAGGTCATATACCGATGTAATTCAAAGTGGTTTATACAAAAACCTTACGGGCAACTTTCTTGATAATGATCAGCAAATTGGCAACCTAAGTTTTAACGAGCTTGAACCTAGCTTCTACTTTTATGATTGGAACGCCAAACTTTCTTTCAGGCCTTCTGATAAAGATATGATTTCGCTTAGCACTTACAACGGGCAAGATTTTTTAGATCAATCAAGAAACTTACTAAGAATAATTGATTTTGGCTCGGGCATACCCATACGGCATGTAAATATTGATATTGCCGAAACAACAGATTGGGGAAACAAAGCAGGCTCGTTAAAATGGAGTAGGCAATGGAACCCCAAATGGTATAGCAACCTACTAGTTGCAGGCTCCGAATATTTTAGTAATTACGATATTGATGTTCATTTTCAATTAACCATCCCTGAAATGGATTCGCTCGAAAATGAATTTAAAGTTAAAGGAATAGAAACCAACCGAGTACGAGATTACTCCATCAAATTAGACAACGAATTACAGTTATCCGAAAAACATACAGTTGGCTTTGGAGCTGCCCATACTATCACTTCTATAGATTATAGCACTATTAGAGATGATACTGTTAACATACTTATAAGTGAGCAAGAATCATATTATAGTTCTTTATATGTATCAGATACTTGGAGCCCTACTTCGGCTTTAACGTTGGATGTTGGCCTAAGAGCCTCCTATTACGAGCTCACCGATGACTTTCTGTATTCGCCACGACTCAGTTTTAGGTATAATATTACTGATAAAATTAAGGTTAAAGGAGCCTATGGTTTGCATTACCAATTTGTAAATCGAATTATTAACGAAACCATAACCGAGGGCGCGCGTGATTTTTGGCTTTTAGCCGATGGCGATTTAGTAGGAGTAAGCAGCGCAACCCATTATGTATTGGGTGCATCGTACGAAACCAATGGGTGGTTATTTGATGTAGAAGGCTATTGGAAAGAGCTTGATGGCTTAACCGAATTTAGCCTCCGCTTTAGAAATAACGAAGAATTTACTTCTGAAGAATTGTTTTTTGAAGGCAGTGGTGTTGCCCAAGGCGTGGAGGTTTTAATTCAGAAAAAAGCTGGTCAGTACTCTGGTTGGCTAGCCTATACTTGGGGGCAAGTGGTAAACACTTTCCCTGGGCTAAACGAAGGTGTTCCTTTTTATGCATTGCATGATCAACGCCACGAAATTAAATTGGTAAATAGTTATGATATTGGTGAGTGGTCAGTTGCTGCCACCTTTGTGTATGGCTCTGGCAAACCTTTTTCAGAACCCGAAGGGTTTTATACGGTTGAGCAACTTAATGGAGACCCTTTGCAATTTGTGAGTGTGGGTAAAAAGAATGGCTCACGTATGCCTGCCTATCACAGGCTCGATGTATCGGTGCACCGAAGGTTTGATATTGGTAAGGCCAAAGCCGATTTAGGAGTTTCGTTATTTAATATTTATGGGCGTAAAAACACATGGTATTATAAATATGATTTCGATCAAACTCCATTTTTAAGAACAGAAGTAAACTACTTAGGGTTTACTCCTAATGTATCACTTAACGTTAGTTTCTAATGAAGAAAATAAATATCATAACATTCATTAGCCTATTATTTTTTTCCTGCAACCCCGTGCCCGAAGTTGTAAATGATAATTATGTAGTAGAAGCCTATATTTTTTCTAAAGAGCCAGTTCGAGAGGTAGTTATAAAAACATTGGTTCCATTAAGCGATCCAGAGGGCGAATCTCAACCTATTGAATCTGCCAATGTGTTTATAAATAAAAATGGAAGTTCATATCCACTTACCTACAATGCAAGGGCTCGTAAATATGAATACTTAGGGTTTGATCTTGAAATATTACCCAATGAAAGTATTGACCTTGAAGTAGAAGTAAATGGGAGAATTTCAACTGCCACAACCCATGTACCAACTCCTCCTGTTAACATTAGAAGTTCGAAAGATCAAATGGTAATACCCATAATAAATAGCGGATTGGATTTTTTAAATGGTGACCCCTTGGCAGATGCCGAAATAATTGTAAATTGGAGTAACCCCAATAACGAATTGCATTATACCGTAATCGAGTTTAGAAGCAATTTACTAAAGCCCATTTTACCACCAGATGTACAAGCTGTAGTAGATGGAATTTTAGAAGATTTTGCCATTATAACAGTGCCAAGCACAGATACAACAATAACAGTAAGCGGTGCACTTTTGCCTTCGTATGGCCCATACATGGTTAAAATTTACAAGGTTAACCAAGAGTATGCAGATCTGTATGAAAGTGAAGAACAAGACTCACGTGACCTAAACGAACCACCCAGCAACATTATAAATGCCCGTGGAATTTTCTCAGCTTTCGCCAGCGATAGTGTGGCATTTGAAGTGGTTAAATTTTAACCATAGCGAGTTCTTGGTAAATCTGTCAGGTCTCTTGCCAAACTGCATAAAGACCT
>CAZQWZ010000270.1:0-3280 GCA_964596935.1 uncultured Roseivirgaceae bacterium | reverse complement strand
CAGTAATTCCACACATACAAATTGTTATCTAATTTTTCTTATTAAAAGTGTAAGTAGATACACAGATATAACGCTCTTTTTTTTACTTAATAAAAAATAAATTTTCCAATGCAATGGCAAATATTTTAAATTTAATTGCTTAATTGCCGTTGCATATTTAGCATTATTTAGCACTTTTTTAAGCTGTTTAATTCTATTAGAAATGTGCATTTCTAAATGGGGGCTTGTAATACTTAGTGCATTATTAATAACGGATAATGCTATACGATTATTAAGTGCCGTACTAAAGCTTAAATCGAGGTTATTTTCTTTAATAAAAGATTCAATATTTTCAAATAATACGAGGTATTTATCTAATAGTAAAAGTTTGTGCGTTTTTGTGGCAGAGTTTGGGTTATACTGCCTGTAGTGATTTAAGTACGCTGGTAGATATACTGCTTTCTTTACCTCCTTAAATAGCCTAATATTAATTAAGGAATCAAAACTATGATTTCCATTTTTATCCACCATGCACCATTTATCATTGAGTATTAATTCTCTACGGTATAGTTTTGCCCAACAAGAACTTAATGCGTCTGTAAGGGTTGGATTTCTTAATTCTTTATTGGAAAGACCAATAAAACGTCTTTTTAAAGAGGTAAGCTGCTGCCCAATAAAAACTTTTTTGTTATTAAAAATCGTTATTGGTTTTTTGCTTTTACCATTTGGGTATTCTTTAATATAAGACCAAAAAACAACGTCTGCGTTTGTTGACACCATGCTATTATAAGCCTTCTCACACGCCTCTTTTTCTAACCAATCATCGCCATCTAAATACATTAAAAATGGGGCCGTTGCATAATTAGCTCCGTTCCACATGGCTACGCAACCTCCTTGGTTTTGTTGGTGATACACTTTTACCCGACTATCTTTCTCAGCAAATTTTTCGCAAATTTTTCCTGCATTATCTGGCGAACCATCATTAACAAGTATTATTTCTATTTCTTTAAACGATTGATTTATTAGGCTTTCTACACATTGACCAATAAATGCTTCTGTTTTATACACAGGTACTACAATACTAATTTTGGGTTTTAACATATAGCCTGAACTATTCATAAACATTTTGAATTTTATCAAAAAAGCAAATTACAATCATTAAGACATCATTTTTTTAATATATCAATATTTCAGAAAATTCAAAATGTGCATTTATATTAATGCGTCTTCTTCGTTGCAAAAACATCGCTGTAGAACACTACAGCTTCAATTTTTGACGCCTCAAATCCACATCAATCTAAACGCATGAATAATTCAGGATAGCTAACTGCTGCTTATAAAACTTAACACTTGCTTGCTTATTTTTTCTTGGCTATACCGTTCTCTTATTTCCATTGCATTATACCCTATTCTATTTCTTAAATCCTTATCATTAATTAGTTCGTCTATTTTTTTTGCAAGTAAATTTATAGCTCCCTCTTTTATTATATATCCATCAAACCCATCGGTAATAATATCTTTGGGTCCTGCCATAAAATCGAAGCTAATACAAGGCAAACCTGCTGCCATGGCTTCGCACAGTGCATTAGGAAACCCTTCGCTTCGAGAAGGAATAACAAATATACCTGCGGTTGCATAGGCTTGATCCATAGTATTGGTTGGCTCAATAAAATCTATTCTATTGTTAATACCTAGCTTAATTGCTTGCGTTTTAAGGTCATCTATGTTTTTAGTAGCACCCATAAGTTTTAATTTCCATTGCTTGTTTTCTATGTTCGAAAATGCAGCTAATAATCTATCAAAGCCCTTATTAAATTCGCTTAACCTACCTACGCCAAGTATAACCTTCTCTCTAGGCAGTTTAGGATATAAGTTTATTTTTCTAAGGGCATTGGGGATTACGGCAATATTTACATTGTTGCGGTAATATTTTTTTTGATATTCGGAAGCAATCGTAGTTTGTGCCATAACTCCCGTAGGTGCATTTAATGTAAAGGCAATTCTATTCATTATTTTTATTTTGACTGGCCAAGGGTATAATGGGCTAGATCGCTCGGATATAAATATGTTGAATTTAGTTGCCAAAAGTGCCGTAACAGCAACTGCCCCTAAAAATTTATTATATACTAATATGGAATCTGGATTTTCTTTTTTTATGATTTTTCTTATCCACATTAACGTTTTTAGAAACGATAATTTTGAATGATTAAAATCATTAGGTTCATAAAAATCTATCCCCTCAGCTAATTTAAAAAAATGGGGGTGTTTAAATATAGCAATATAGGTTACGGCTACAGCACTATTATTAAACCCATTGGCTATCGTAACGCTGGCTCGTTCCATTCCTCCCATTGTTAAGGAAGGGGCTATAATGCATACTTTTTTAGTGGTGATACTCAATTAAATAAAAAATTACCAATAGCAATAGTCAAATAAATTTAGCAATAATCTGATTTTCATATTTCCTGTCGTAAATATCTTCAACAATTCTGCCTCCTGCCACTTCACTTGTATATTTCCCTTTTACAATTACCCGCTCTGTTGCTCCCATTTTATACCACTCATATTCTAAATCTAGGTTGCCAATATCAATGGCTTGAAACCCAAATTCTGCTAATTCAAATGCAAGTGCTTTGGCAGTAGGCCCTAGGGCAATTAACACTAATTTATGCGTATTATGTGTAATTGCTTCCTTATACAGTTCATCAAACTTATCAAAACTATGGTGGGCGGGGCCTAATATGCGCTCAACACTAATAGCATTGCTAAATAGATCGTTCCCTGCTCCAAGCCTACTTTTTTCCCCTTCTATTAATAGAATTTCTTTCTTATCCCAAATTTTTTTCATTAATTCAAAATATTTTCTACTAGCCTCCACATCGCCAAATCCATAATAGAACCGTGTTATATTGGCATTAAAATAATCTTTGTTTTTGTCTAGGTGTTTTTGAAACCTGGGGTAAGTCCAGGCTATTTGGCTACGCCAAAATATAACATGTTTTTTTTCTGTTTTACCAAACGATCGGTAGGCGGTTGGAAGCCCTACTAATATTTTATCGTTTTCAAATTTCAATACTTTTTTTAATTTGTTCGCTAGGCGTTTATCATACCTTTGGAAGGGCAAATTTAGCTTATCTACTATATACAACACTTCGCTATCACCAAATCGGGCAATGGATGCGTTGTGTTTAAGTATATGTAAAATGGTTTCTTCTATGGACTTTACCTTTGGCAATGGCCATATTTTTATTACCAGTGGGTAAAATAAATGGGTAATGTATTTTACAACTTGCCGTAGATA
>CAZQWZ010000269.1:0-3283 GCA_964596935.1 uncultured Roseivirgaceae bacterium | reverse complement strand
TTTCGTTATACACATTATTAGAGGCTAATACACGTGCTCCCCCTTGGGTGGTTTGATACGTATTTATTAATCGGCCTGCATTGTCATATTCGTATTCTTCGAGTAAGGTTAAGTTATCGAAACTACTCGTATGGTTATAATGAGTTTTTAGAATTTGCCCTGTATAGTCGTTCAATTCACTTTTAGTTTCTTCATTGCTACCAATTTTCAGATTGTTTCTCTAGTTCTTCTTGACTAATGTATTTACCCTCTTTCATTTGTAACCTAGCTTCATCAATATCACGGATATACGCTTCTTTAGTCATAGGTTTTCCTTTTGACGTAAGCCCTATGACTTCACCTTTTGATCTTTCTTTTTTGAGCAAAGATTCCAACTTGGAGATAAGATTTTCATTGCTTACTGTCAATACTTCCTGTATAAAATTCAGTTTCCTTGTCTGTATGTCCATTACCATGTTTTTATTTGCTTCTAACAAAATTAACGATTTCATCCCATTATTGTTTAACCTAGTGGATAGACTTCGCTAAAAGCTTCTTCTTTTACAATACCTGCCCAAATTAAAACATAATTCATTATTTTTCAAAAATAATATGTTGCGTTCCAACCAATTTGTAATTTATAGTGTCTAATATATTGAACATCAGATTGTGCCAATAAGCGACTTCGAACAGAAACTCATTCAAAAGTGCTGCGATGGAAATCGAATAGCCTATCGTGAATTCTATGAATTGTACGCAGGCGAACTATTGGCCATTGCTTTTCGATATATGAAAACAAAACAAGAGGCTGAGGACGTGCTTCAAGAAACCTTTATAAAGGCTTTTAAAAAATTGGCTTCATTTGATAAACAAGCTTCATTAAAAACATGGCTTACAAAAATCATAATTAATACTGCCTTAAATACGTTGCGCAAACAGTATAATAGGCAATTATGGAACAGCGTAGATGATATTGCACATTTTGAAACAAGTACTTTACCATTAGATAATTACAGCTATACAGAACTCGTCTCCTTTATTCAGCAATTGCCTATCGGATGCCAGTCGGTATTTAACTTATATGCTATCGAAGGTTATTCTCACAAAGAAGTTGGAGAACTGTTGAGTATAAATCAAGGCACTTCCAAAAGTCAATACCATAGAGCAAAAATGTTATTACAAGAAATAATAGGTTCAGAAGAATCACGAACAAAATTAAAAATCATATGAAGGGTTTGTATGAACAGAATTGGAAAGATGCAGTTGAAGGGGCTAACGTAGAACCATCAGAATCTTTATGGGAAAATATAGCTTCTAATTTAGATAAAGAAAAAGGACCTAATTATTGGGTTACACTTTTAATGATTGCCGCTACGGTAACAATCGCTTTTTCATTTCCTTTAACCATAGGCAATTCTGCTTTTGAAGCTAGACCTGACATGAACCCTCCTATAGCTTTATCAGAATCAAATAAAAACCACGTTTTGCTTGAAGATGACAGTCTTAGGTCAGATGAAAGCAACTTTGAAAAAAAACTGTTATCAAATTTTACTATTCAAAGTAATGAAAAAGAGGCAAAAAAAAGCTATTCTGTTAACTCAAACAAAAGTGTAGAAATAGCTTCTAATGCAAACACTAGAGTTAACGATTCAGGTTCTTATCTTATAAAAAATGCAAATTCTGAAGGCACAGGATTTGGGTCTTTCAATTGGGGCAACAACTTTCAGCAGGCCAATCTAAATTCGTATTATTTTATTCCCTATTTTATGCCTCTCAATAATTCTAAAAATAGAGATTTATTGGCTTCACTAAATATGGGAACAGGAACCTCTTCAAGCAATGGAGGTTTATTAAATGGCAATTTTTCAGAATCGGCTAAAGTCGCATCATTTTCAGATCAAAATAATGCACTTAGTAACACACTTTATCAAAAGGAATCGAAAGGAACTACATTTTACATTGGTGTAGGGATTGAATTACCCATAGGCAAACGCTGGTCGTTATTAACGGGCTTAGGTTATTTAGTTCAAAGAGCAGAAGGAACTAATAATGTGGTTAGAGATAGTAAAAATGGTTATCAGCCACAAAGTATTCACGATCCTATTGAATTAGGATCCGTGTTTTTAAGTGAATCATATCATTATACACTTACCAATAATTATATCAGTATTCCAGTTTCTGTAAAATATCCCATCTTTAATCGAAAGTTAAAATTTAGAGTTGGAGCCGGAATTAGTACTGACTTTATGCTCAATCATATAGTCAATTCCGAAACTTATAATAAGGCATCATATAAACCTAGTGAAGTTGATTACAACTCTGTTGTACTTTCTGGCTTAATTAATTTTGATGTGAATTACAGCATAAATAAACAATATTCGATTGCACTAGAATCAGGTTTAAGAAAAGGTATTACACCAATTGATAATAACAAACAATTCTATCCGTCATCCTTTACAATTGGCGTACTATTAATCTATAAAATTCGCTAACACAATATATACGTTCCAACCAATTTATAATTTATAGTGTCTAACGAATATAACCATAAATATTTAGGCATGATCAAATTACTGAAAGCAAAACCATTTGTAAAAACACTCTCGATATACGTAGGAGTTATTATTGGAGGGTTAGTTCTTCTATTTTTATTACCCGGTTGCACAGATACCTGTAAAACCACCACTACCTATATTACTTATAACCCCATTTATGCCTCAATGGCTAAATTACGGAGCCAAGTAGATGTACTACCACCGCAACCAAGAGAATCGCAAGGCAAAATTTATGTGTATGGAAATTACTTATTACTTGGCGATCCGGGTGTGGGCATTCACGTGTTTAACAACTCTGACAAAACAAACCCAATTGCTATTTCATTTATTAATATCCCAGGTAATGTAGATATGGCTGTACGAGATGGAAAACTTTATGCAGATAGCTATTTTGATTTATTGGTTTTTGATATGCTAGACCCAACTAATATAAATTTAGCCAACCGTGTTGAAGATGCATTTCCAAGTTATAATAACCAATTTGGTACTTGGTCAACTGCTGATGCTGACCAAGTACTAATAGAACTAGAACAAGTAGATGTAGTTGACATAACCAATAACTGCACAACTAATAGTAATGTAATATTTTTTGAAGGTGGACTTGTTTTTATGGATACCAATTCATCCTTTGCCGCAAAGAGCACTCAAATAGTACAGCCCACAACAGGTGTAGGTGGTTCTATGGCGCGGTTCACAATTGTTAATAACTACCTTTATACAGTCGATAATAGCAACATGCATGTGTTTGA
>CAZQWZ010000268.1:0-3291 GCA_964596935.1 uncultured Roseivirgaceae bacterium | reverse complement strand
ATTGATATAATAATAGTATTATAGCGTAACTTAGCAAGCTCGGTAATCAGGTAAAGCTTTCTATTTTTACCACTACTATCACGCATCTCTCCTACGTGACCAAAATCTACCTGTCCTTCCTGACCTGGCTCTGTTGTTATATGAATAGTACTGTTAGGAGTTTTAGGAAAAGCTTTATCGATATATCTGTTAATACTACGAGCGCTTACTTTTACACCTTCTGCTAATAATAATCGCTGAATTTGAGTATGGGTTATACTGCGATGCCCAAGCCAACCGCTGATTTCCCGTTCATATTTGGATAGAGTTGACATCGCTGACGCTTTTTGTGACGCCTCATTTTTATACAACTCACCCTCTACTTTTACAGTTATTTTGTTTAATTCAACATCACTAATTAAGCTATGAAAATGTTCTTGTTTAGCAAGTTCAATATACTTTCGTACTGTATCTCTTGAGATATTCAATGACCTGGATATCAGTCTCTGACTATTGCCTTTTGCATGCTGGTATAATACTTCTCTTATTTTTGGCATCGTGTATTTCCTCATTCAATTCAATTTAAACTCATAATTTAATTAACTAACTTGTTAACTAAATTACCACTGTTTTTTTCTTTTGAAAGTGGACTTCTCACCTGGCGCAGGGGTGGACTAGTATGCTTGGCGCAGATCGTGTTTTAGTGGCCTAGTATGCTTGGCGCACAACAAAAGGTAATAAAGATAGAAAAATAGAAGCGGGATTTGCTTAATGCTTTTGTAAAGTAAGTGGTAGTATGATATTGGTTGAAGGAGTTAATAAACAAATTGAGAGTTTACTATGAAAGGAAATTTTAACCCCGATAAATTCAAGGCATTTCCAACTAATAACAATACTGGTCCTAAATTTGACCTTACCGTCCACAGTGCAAAAATAAAACCTATAGATAACATGCTAGGTCAACCTAATTGGGGTCAAATTGAACCTAATAAGTTTTTCCCAAATGGTGTAGTTCCTCCGTTACAAAACTTACTTGGTAAGGAAATAATGCAGAAACAGGTGCAAATCCAGAAAACTCAGTATGATAAAAGTGGTATAACTAGCTCTAACCTTGACTCTTTTGCTTTTGAGGGGGTAAAAGAGAAATATAGCTCAACGTCTTATGAAAACTTAGCAGTTAAAATGCTCACTTGTAAAGCCAGAGACTCAAAAGACCAGAGTGCTAATTTTTCTAATACCACAAAGTCCGTTGTCTTTAAGAATTGCGATATTAACGCCCACTCGCTCAATGAGTTCAATTATATTTTTACTGATTGTGCGGCTAAATTAAATTATTTAGAATTTAGTAATTGTAATATACAATCGGCTACAACGTTGTTTTATGGTATAAAAACAAGTAATCAGTCCTTTAAAAATGCCGCAAATATTATTCACTTAAATTTGAGTGGTAATAAAATTAATGATGAAGATATTAAAGGAATTTCTAATTATATACATACAGGCCAAGCTCCTCATTTAAAAACTTTTGATATTTCCGGTAATCTGCTTACTAAAGTTGGCGAAGAATCTCTTTCCTTTGCGGTCAACAATACTCCCAACGAATCTTTAGCAATCACTGTAGAAAAACATTCTAACGCATCTGGTGTGTGGAATTTCTTTAAGAAAGGGTTTAAATATTATACAGAAGCTTTCGCTGTAAAAACAAAAGGTAATGATGAACTAGCTGTTGCAATTTATGGTCAAGACGATTGGGCACCTTGCAGGAAATTAATTGCCGATGCGTCTAGAGAAATGTCCGTTGGTTTTATTAAATATTCAGAATACAAACTGATTGACTTGATGTTAAAAAAAGCTCCTGACAAAGTTAAGAAAGCTACTGTTGGAGCTGTGTTTGTTGCGGCATCCGTTGAAGCTGGTCTAAATGTAGATGTTGAAAACCTTGCCTACTGTCTTACTGCTATTAATACTAAATTTTTTGGTGATGGTATGCACGATCCAAGTCAGTCATTTTCAAGTGTTGTTTTTATGGGAAACGATGGTGATATTGTAGATGAATTTTAAAAAATATATAAAACATATTCTTTTAATCCTTTGTTTATGCCATACAACTTTGGCTGTTGATAATTCACCTGAAGAAAAAGAAGCTATAGGGTTTTATAACGAAGGAGTACAATTTGTTATCGATGGTAAATATGAAAAAAGCATCATATCTTTTGATAAAGCTATCGAAAAAATTCCTAGATTTATGAGAGCTTATTATACAAAAGGACGTATATTAGGGCAGTTAAAAAGATATGATGCTGTTATAAAAAATTGTGACGATGCATTGGAATTAAATAAAAAACAACCTAGAATATTAGCTCACAAGAGTGTTTCTTTGCATGCTTTAAAAAGATATAAAGAAAGTTTAGAAATCGCTCAATTAGCAGTTCAATATGGAAATAATTTATCAATTACATATGAAGCAAGAGCTAATGCGTATGCAGCTTTGGGGCATTATGAACTTGCTATAACGGACTACAACAAGACGTTAGAGCTAGTTACTGATATTGATAATACTGATAATGATGTGACATACTTAAATAAAATTTGTCCTTTGTATAACTTAGGAAGATACCAAGAAGCCTTAGAATCGTGTGATTTAGCCCTGAAGGTCACTAACAATCCTAATAAGCTTCCTCAAATTTATTCAAAAAAAGCTATGGTACTAAATAAACTAGGTAGACATACAGAGGCTTTAGAAAGTACAAAAAAAGCTATAGAATATAATCCGTTAGATCCGTTAGCTACATCAGAGAAGCAACTTGCTCTTTCCAAGCTTACTCCTAAGGCGTGGTGGAATTTCTGGGACTGATACCTATCTATCAACGGAATTGTTGTTAAGTAAATAAACATTATAATGATAAATTTAATAGGGGTTCTAAGCTTTAACCTGATAAATTTCTGATTTTGGTTTAGAAACATTTTTTGCTAGAAATCGCTTTATTTCAGCCATTTTTGGAGCATATTTTAATAAAAAGGGCCTTTCAATATTAATGTTTAATTAATATCTAGCAATATATTGCCTCTTCTTGACTCTAAGTTTTAAAAAAAAATAGCATCTAGGGGAGGCACAACGCCAGAAAAATGGAGATTTTTTAGTATAAGATTGACAACTAAAATTGTTATACTAAGATAATAATTATTAGGGAACGTATCCTTAGTGATTATGGTTTTGAGACGTACAAACTATGCTGTTTAACAAGTATATAAATTTACTTCTTTGTGATGATTTACAACGTGAACTCAAAAGTTTTTAAAAATTCTTGTATA
>CAZQWZ010000267.1:0-3315 GCA_964596935.1 uncultured Roseivirgaceae bacterium | reverse complement strand
TTCTTCTAAAGTTGATGAACCAAATAGATCGTAAGTTTCTATTTGCGTGTTTAACGTAGGCACTTGCTCACTAGAGCAGTCTTTGCCTCTAAGTGGGTATAATTCGCCAAAATTATAATAGCCAAGCACAATGTCTTTAGATCCATTATTATCAAAATCAGCATAGTAAAGCTCAAAGGGTTCTTCTTTGCTGGCTTTGTACTTGTAATTTTTGCCAAGGTTACCTAAAAGGTAATCGGTATCTCCATCATTATCAATATCGAAGCTTTCGACTGCAAAATACCACCCATTTAAAAACTTAGGTATTGATTGTGTAATTTCAAACTGGCCATTATTATTAATAAATAGAGTAGGAGGCATCCATTCTCCAACAACCATTAGGTCTAAATCGCCATCGCCATCACTATCAGCCCAAGTGGCATCTGTTACCATACCAAAATCAATTAAGCTAGGGGCGTTTTTAAATGTAACATTTTCAAACTTACCGTTATTATTTTTAAGTAAAACACTGCTTGCAGCAGTAGGGTAGTTGTGAGGAGTGTGTCTGCCTCCAATAAATAAATCGGGGTAACCGTCATTATTATAATCTGCAACTTTAACAACCGAGCCACTAACTAACATGTTTTTTGGTAAAAGATTAGGCATAGAAACAAAACTTCCTTCCATATTTTCATAGAGCCTGCCTTTATAATTTTCAGAACCATTTTCAAATTCATTACCTCCAGAAACTACATATAAATCAAGGTCTCCATCTTGATCAAAATCGAAGAAAGTGGCATCTACATCTTCAAATATTTTGTCTTGATTAAAGTTTTGATAAAGATTGTAACCTCCTTTAGGTGTTTGGGTGTAAATAGCAGAAGTGTAGCTAGTTGCATTTCCAAGAAATATATCGTCAAGGCCATCGCTATTGATGTCTCCAATGGCTAATGCAGGCCCAAATTGCGATAATTTATGTGGAAGAAGCACTTGTTTTAGAAAATCATCATAACTATTTTCTTTGTGAGCTATTGAGTCGAATTCATTTGCAATAGTGAATAATGTGGTACTACTGGATTCTTGTTTAATTTCTTCTTTGGAATTATTATAATCAATGGTAATTGATTGATTAGGGGCTGGATTAGGAATTGTTTGCACACGCCCATTAGGCCAGATTACAGCGATAGAATCAATCGTTTTAGTATCGCCAAGCCCAATATGAATGTTGGCAGGTTTGGATGATTGGTATCCACGAACAGGGTAATTCTCATACACCTGCAATGTGTTATTTGTATATAAGGTTACTTTGGCACCTATTCCTAATACATTACTCTTAGGCCCTTTAAATGCAATGTTTAGATAGAAATTGTGATCTTTACTATTTTTCGTATTTTCTAAAATGCTTGCTTCGCTATCAATGTTGTTGATAATCAAATCTAAATCTCCATCATTGTCTAAATCAGCATAAGTAGCACCATTGGAGTATCCTGGCTTGTTTTTATTTAACCAAACAGCAGAATAGTTTTCAAAGCTTAAATCGCCATTGTTTTTATAGATGTAATTAGCTTTTGGGCGAATGGGCGATTGGTTTACCAAGTGCATTATTTTATCTGGATTTACAAAAGCATCTCGATTTGCTTTTATATAATCCTTAATGGTATGTATAAAGTCTTTATTTCTAAAATCTCGCTTAATTCCATTGGTAATAAACAAATCTTTAAATCCGTCATTATCAAAATCTGCAAGGAGCGGGGCCCAGCTCCAATCTGTGTTAGATATTCCTGCCATTTGTCCTAATTCAGAAAAATGGGGTAAATTATCTTTATCAACATAGGTTGAATTTCTCTGAAGTGTATTATACATATATTGATAATGCCTGCCTGCTTCAACACTTTTATTAAACTTTGCTACATTCATGCCGGGCATACTCGTTTTAATACCGTAATTATCTTCGGCTACCATATCTAGCACTACAATATCCGTAAAGCCATCATTATCATAATCGGCAATATCGTTGCCCATCGAAAAATTAGACATGTGATTGGTTGCTAATTTTCCAACTTCTTTAAACGTGCCATTCTGCTGATTGATGTACATATAGTCACGCTCTTCATAATCGTTTGAAATATAAATATCTGCCCATCCATCATTATTGAGATCGGATATGCCAATACCGAGTCCAAAAGAAATGGCATTGGAATAAATGCCTACTTCATTGGTTTTATCAATGTATTTATTGTCTTCTCTTATGTAAAACTTGTCTCCTAAAGAAGATTTTTCATCACTTCCTTTCTCTAATACTCCTTTTTGCAATTTATTTCCATTATGGTTCATTAGGTACATATCTAAATCTCCATCTCTATCAAAATCAAAAAATGCGGCTTGAATTGAAAAATTGTCACTATCTAAACCATATTTTGCTGCTTCATCTTTAAAAATAGGCACACCGTTTTTACCAAGTCCTTGATTTACTAATAGTTCATTTTTTCTTAGATGAGGAGGGAGTGGGCCTGATTTACAAAGGTAAATATCCAGTAATCCATCATTATTAATATCTACCATAGATACGCCTGTGGTCCATCCTTTATTACCGCCACTGTTGGATTTATCCGTTATATCTTCAAATTGCAGATCACCTTGGTTTAAGTATAATTTGTTAGATTCAAAGTTTGAAGTAAAATAAATATCGTTGAGTCCATCGTTATTTACATCTCCTACGCCAACACCACCGCCATTATAAATGTATTCGTAAAAGAAAGCATTAGCTGTTGGGGCTTCATAAATGTTGTTTGAAAAGCGAATATTGGTATGCTCACTGCTAAGTTCAACAAATAAAGTTGTCTTTTTTTCTTGAGTTGAGCAGCTTGAAAGTAGGAGAGTAATCGAAAAAAAAGCAGCTATAGAATGTTTAAAAAATCGTTTCATATGAATGAATCGTAAGTGAGTAAAAATTGCTTTGTAATTATCGTCTAAAGTAATAAATCTTTAGGCTCTTTAAAATACCAATAGGTAACTATTGAACTCTTTGAGCAAATTTAGGTGCTAGTGATAAAATTAAAGCTTACTCGGGCAATGCTTGCCTTTTTTTCACCATTGGTGCATGCAGAATTAAAAATCTTCAACAAGAGCTAGGCTTCGACATTGAATGGAGGCCATTTGAATTGCACCTTGAGGTGCCAAAAGCTGGAATGAGAGTGTATTATTTTATAGGGTTACCCATATAAGTTCCGAATAGACTAATAAGCACGTCATTCTTAATTTATTTCAGAATCTAACACTAGGCATCCTTAGGTTCTGACACAAATTCAGGATGAGCCTATATTTGATGTTATTTAA
>CAZQWZ010000266.1:0-3390 GCA_964596935.1 uncultured Roseivirgaceae bacterium | reverse complement strand
GTAACATTAAAAAATGTATCCCCATTGGGGGTTGAGCCATCTTGTTTAATGCTTAATTCTTCATAAACCTTCCGAAATCCGGTAAGCTTTTGATTCCAAATTATGCAACTATTTAAGGTAGTAGTAGAATTAACGGTACCTTGATCGCCTCCAGAGGTATTCATATAAAATCCCGCCCCGCTTTCAGTTGCAACATTTTCAGCAATGGTTACTTGCTCAAAATAAGGTGTGTTTAGTAAAGCAGTCATCCCTACTCCACCACCATTCCCATTAGATCCTACAGCACTATTATAAGTAATTAGGCTTTTGGTAATTATAGGATTCGCACCTACATCAATGAAAACTCCACCACCAAATTGATCTGCTATATTCCCTGTAATTATTAAATTTTTTAATGTTGGGGAGCTGCTGTTACCAATAAATATACCACCACCATCTGTCGCATATCCATTCTTAATTGTAAATCCTTCTAGTTTAGCATTTGCATCTTCTGTTGTATTAAAATTAACAACTGATCCTAATCCACCACCATTTATAATAGTATTACTAATAACAGTAATATCATTAAGATTAAAATATTCAGAGGTAATGGTAATAGACTTTCCTTTAAAGTCAATATTCTCAAAATATTCTCCTTCGGCTACTATGATTGTATCTCCATTACTGGCATTATCTATTGCTTCTTGAATGGTAAGATAGTCAGCAGGAACATTAATTGTTATAGGCACACCAAATGTAGTTGCATTAGAAAGTGTACTAATTAGTAGAATGTTTACGAATATTTTTAAAAAAAATGACATATTATTAATTAAATTTGGACATAAATATTATTGAACTATCAATAGCAAAAGTAATGAATTTTGAAGAGTTAGCAATTTTATGTAAAGGAGTAAAAGATACTAAAGAGCAACTTGTAATTTAAAAGAAATGAATTCAATAATAATTAATAGCTCTGTATGTCTACTAATTATCCTAGAAAAAGGAAACCAAAAAAAACTATTTGGCGAACTATGTAATTCGGAGATAATTAACAACGGTACTGGATTTTTTATTGATCCAAATGGACTTATTGCTACAGCAAACCATGTTATTAAATGCGAACATAACGAGGCCGTTTTTGCTGTTTTGAAAGGTAAATTAATACCAGTAGAAATTATAAAACGTTATGAACTTTTAGGTGATGGGGGTTATAATGATTATGCACTTTGCAAGGCTCCTTTGAGCACACAAAATCATTTCAAATTGTCAGCTTCTAAAATATCAAACAGTCAAGAGCAGCTTCGAGTATTGGGTTTCTCAAAACATGTTAAATCAAAGAATAATCATGAAGTAAAGTTTAAAGATGGGAAAATGTATTATAATGAAATAAGCGGAATCCTATTTAAATTAGGCATCCCAAAAATAGATGGATTAGGTCCTTTTGAAAATGGATTTATAATGCTTTATGATGAGAGTTTTACAAAATATCCATCTGGTATGAGTGGTGGCCCTGTAGTTAACCTAAAAGGTGAAGTAGTCGGACTTTTATTCCGTGGTTCCAATTTAACTGGGGCACTTTGTCTTAATGCCAATAAATTGATACTATAACTGCACATATTTGCCATTCGCACAAGCTTCCCCTCCTGCATAAATGCCTATAGCTATCGTGAGGCTCACTATTATTGTTTATAGTAAACGGTTCAACAGATACGTTGCATTCCCACAAATACACTTCTTAAATTTTAATGCATACTTTACGCACCAAACACCATACTATTTTTTTCTTAATGCTCACTTAAACTATTTAACCGTATACTCCTCGTACCCTAAAGCATGCTTTAGCATCCCAAGAACATACTTTACACCCTTTAAAGGATACTTTACGTTCCCCAACACGTACTACACATTTCCATGAGCACACTTCATCTTCCCTAGAGCATACTTCACAAGGGGTAACCCATACTCAAATGAGTAAATCGCATACTTCACAGGGGCAATTAATACTTAAAATGGGGAAATACATACTCTGCTGGGGAAAATGGACACTTGCAAAGGGGAAATGCCTACTCTCCTAGGGGAAACGCATACTTACAAAGGGGAAACGCATACTCCGGTGGCGGAAATGCATACTTCAATAAGAAAAACTAACATTTATGATTTCTTAGTACATTACTTGTGTGAATAAATCTATATTTATATTTAATTATAACAATTATAAATATATTGCGTTATCTATATAATATTTATAAACAAAATAATAGTATTATGGCAAAAAAGTCACTTACAGAAAAACTAGAATCGTATCGTTTACTCATTTTCAACAGTAGCGATACGCAAGTAGCTCTCTTATTAGATATTATGGGAGTTAATAATGCCTACATCAACCAAGGCGAGGCACTCTACAACGAAACCACTAAGTTGGTAGTTGAACAAAAGAAAGAATATCAAGAACAAAGCCTTGCTTTCGATAACTTTTATGTAGAAAAAGACGAAGCAGCTGCTAGCTTCAATCGAACCTTCAAATTGGCAAAGGTGCTTTCAAGAAATAACAAAGACCTTCAAGATCGGCTAAAAGTAAATGCAGAAAAACCCTATGCTATTGAAGAATGGATCGAAAATGCAACTGATTTTTATAACCGCCTTCAAATCGAAGCAGCATTTCTCACGTCCATTAAGAAATTTAAAATAACAATAGCACGGTTAAACACCGAAAAACAAGCCATTATAGATTTAAAACAACTCCGTAATAAAGCCATATTAGAAAAAGGGGAAGCACAAGAAGCCACACGCCTACGTAACGAAAAGCTAGACGAACTAGCAGACTATTGCACTGAGCTAAAAGTCATTGCCGAAATCGCACTCGAAAGCCAACCGCAATTATTAGAGA
This sequence comes from uncultured Roseivirgaceae bacterium, assembly GCA_964596935.1. Taxonomy (GTDB): domain Bacteria; phylum Bacteroidota; class Bacteroidia; order Cytophagales; family Cyclobacteriaceae; genus JAKISE01. Next base: position 524 of record CAZQWZ010000266.1, on the reverse strand, counting down.
AACTAGGAATACTAGTACGCTCGTAAAATCAAAAACGTATGGACAAAAGGCTAGGTAAACTAATATTTTACCTAGCCTTTATCTTTTGCAAGTAATCAAGCCTTGTATTCTGACTCTTTCTAAACGCAAAAACAGGTTCTATAACCGCACACATTTGCCATTCACACAAGCTAGGCACATCCCAAAATGGCAAAAGAGTGCTTCTATTCTGCTAAACATTTAATTTGGGTGTAATCAAATAAAAAGCCCACCCTAAAAAACTATTAATAGGCTGCCTGTGTTCCAAGCCAATCATCTGGCATAAGAAGTACAACGTGTTACAACATTAGCTAAAAAAGCATAGGGCATCAGTGGGTTATCAAATTTCAGTGGTGTTTTAAAAAGTCCGCCATAAGTGTTACTTTTATTCGGTTATGGCTTAGTGTAGTTCGGAAGCAATTAGTAATTAAATTCCTACGCATTTTAGCCAGAGCGTTGCCAGTAATTTGAAAAAACATCCGAACTATAAAGAAAAATGAAATTAA
>CAZQWZ010000265.1:0-3393 GCA_964596935.1 uncultured Roseivirgaceae bacterium | reverse complement strand
ATACGTTTCAAAAACAAATGAAGTTAAGCCAAACAAAAGATGGAAAACTTCAAAAGCAAGTGTTTGTAAAAAGTATTGCTTAATTAAGTCTCTGCCAAACTTCAACCATATACGTAGAATCAATTTGGCTAAATTCGCCAGAGGAAGGATCTAAGCTTAATGATTTTATATAGCCTTCAATAGTCCATTGCTTTCCTTTAAACGTGTACTTAAAAGAGGTTTCTGTACCAGGAATACCTGAACCTGTAGGATACCAAAAATTGGTTTTTTCAACATAGTTTGCTTTATCAAAATAATAAGTGCCTCCTCCCATTCCAATAACTTTTCCATCTTCAGGGTTGTAGGAGGACCAAGAAAAATGATTTTTAGTAACGTTTTTAACGTAGTTCATAAATGAAGGAACTTCACTAAAATCTTGTCCAGTTCCATATTTATACTTTATGAGTTGCCAAGATCCTTCAAATTTTGATTTATCCTTATCTATTGTCGGTTCTGTTGATTCAACAAACAGTAATGCGAAGAGCAGCAAAAAAGCTTTCATAATTGTAGTTTTTTGTGAATATTAATGGACTATTAAATTAGAGGTTTTATGCAAATAATCCTAATAATGCTTGGCTTATTCTTTTGCAAGCCATTTCTTAATTTCATTAATTGTATCAAAATTTTGTAATATCAATAATAGGTTCTATAACTAGTTTTACAATTTATTAATTGTAATTGATATGGCAGATATTAAAATAAAAACCTTTCCTGTAACAGGCATGTCGTGCGCTGCCTGTGCTGCAAGTGTTGAAACCGCATTAAATGGAGCAGAAGGTGTTGCAAAGGCTGAAGTAAATTACGCAAATTCGAGTGTAAAAATTGAATTTGATGACCTGAATTTGCAAGTGGATAACCTTAAAATTACGTTAAATGGGTTAGGCTATGATATGATTGTAGAAGATGATGAAGATACTGCACAAGAAGAAGCCGAGATTATAAAAGAATCGGAACTTAAAATACTGATTAACCATACCATAGGTGCGGCTGTATTTACAGTGCCTATTATGATAATTGGCATGTTTTTGCCTAACCTGCCTTATGCCAATTGGATAATGATGGCATTAACAGTGCCTGTAATTGTTTTTTTTGGTAAACGGTTTTTTGTGAGCGCAGTTAATCAACTAAAGCATAAAACAACCAATATGGATACGCTGGTTGCTTTAAGCACAGGTATTGCATTTTTATTTAGTTTTTATAACACCGTAAATCCTCAATTTTGGCTAAGTCAAGGGTTGGAAGCTCATGTGTATTACGAAGCTTCAGCGGCTATAATTACATTTATATTATTGGGCAAACTGCTTGAAGAGAAAGCAAAATCTAATACATCTTCGGCCATTAAAAAGCTTATTGGGCTACAGCCCAAAGAAGTGATCCAAATTTTAGAGGATGGCACAGAAAAAGTGATCTCAATTAAAGAAGTTCGTGTTGGGGATATTTTGTTAGTGAAACCAGGAGATAAAATCCCTGTGGATGGCACTGTGGTTTCGGGTTCTTCGAATGTGGATGAAAGTATGATTAGTGGCGAACCAATCCCTGTTCAAAAAATAAAATCTGAGCCCGTGTATGCGGGCACTATTAATCAGGACGGGAGCTTTCACTTTAAAGCCGATAAAGTTGGGAGTGAAACCATTTTGGCGCATATAATTAAAATGGTACAACAGGCACAGGGTAGCAAAGCTCCAGTACAAAAATTGGTGGATAAAGTAGCGGCTGTGTTTGTACCAACAGTTTTAGTATTGGCAATTATCACTTTTGCCGTATGGATGATTGTTGGGGGAGAGCAAGCTTTTTCACACGCGTTATTATCAGCAGTAACCGTGTTGGTTATTGCTTGCCCTTGTGCACTTGGCTTGGCAACACCCACTGCTATAATGGTGGGCGTTGGCAAAGGTGCTGATAATAATATTTTAGTAAAAGATGCCGAAAGCCTTGAAAGAGCCCATTTGATTAACACATTGGTACTTGATAAAACAGGCACCATTACAGAAGGATCTCCTAAAGTTGTAAACTCAATTTGGCTTGATGATAAAGAATTGTTTAAATCTATTTTGGTTGGTATCGAATCGCAATCGGGGCACCCACTTGCCAGTGCTATTACGAAGGAATTTGAACAGTATAAAAATAAAAATGGCGAAACATTTCAAATTGAGAACCTGCCTGGTAAAGGCATTAAAGCCCTAATCGATAATCAGCCCTATTGGGTTGGCAATCAATTATTGATGGAAGAGTTTTCTATCAATATTCCAAATGAGTTATTATCCTCGGCTAAAGGGTGGCAGCAAAAAGCCAATACGGTGGTGTACTTTGCGAATCAATCACAAGTAATAAGTGTATTGGCAATTGCTGATCCAATAAAGAAAAATTCACAAAAAGCAATTCAAGTTTTAAAACAAAAAGGGATTGAAGTACTAATGCTTACAGGAGATAATCAACAAACGGCTAAAGCGGTAGCTGCTCAAGTTGGAGTTGATGATTTTAAAGCTGAAGTATTGCCATCGCAAAAGGCTGATTACATAAAGCAATTGCAATTGCAGGGGAAAATTGTGGCAATGGTAGGCGATGGCATTAACGATGCAGAGGCTCTTGCCCTTGCCGATATAAGCATAGCTATGGGGAAAGGCTCGGATATTGCCATTGATGTAGCCAAAATGACTTTGATTTCATCAGATTTAATGACGATTCCTAAAGCACTAGCTTTATCAAAACAAACCGTAAGTGCAGTAAAACAAAACCTATTTTGGGCATTTATCTATAATTTAATAGGAATACCTATAGCTGCAGGAGTTTTATATAGCTTTAATGGATTTTTGCTAAATCCAATGATTGCTGCTGCTGCTATGGCCTTTAGTTCGGTATCGGTAGTGCTAAATAGTTTACGAGTAAAATGGAAACCTTTAATATAAATACTATGAAAAAGACATTAACCTATAAAACAAACATTAAGTGCAACGGTTGTATAGCAACAGTTACTCCTTTTTTCGAAAAAAACGAAGCCATTAAAAAATGGTCAGTTGATTTAGAAAGCCCAGATAGAGTTTTAACTATTGAGCTAGATGGTGGAGAAGAACAAGAAGTTAAAGATTTAATTACTGAGGCTGGCTATGAAGCAGATGTAATAGCTTAATAAGTTAATAGGCAGTTGTATAAAGTGTAAAAGGCATGGCAGATAAGCTATGCCTTTTGCCATTTTGAAGAGTTATTTTTAAAAGAGGCGATTTCATTTTAAAACCTATTGAAGATATGGTGATAAGATGATATTCATCATAAAATTAATACATGTTTATAAATAGCTTATTTTCAGTCAAATACACTTAATTTTTCTGCAAATAGTTACACCCAAATTTGGGGAGA
>CAZQWZ010000264.1:0-3429 GCA_964596935.1 uncultured Roseivirgaceae bacterium | reverse complement strand
TTTGCAATTCATTGGTATTATCGGCATCGGCATCGTTTACATTAAGCCCAAGTGTAGCCCCACTTGAAAGGCTAATATTTCCTGCGGTTCCATCGGTACTAATATCTTGAATTTCATTAGTTGTGCTATTATCATTCCCAATCAAACTTGATAAATCAACTGATTTATTGCCTCCTGCATCAGTAATTTCTAAGTTCGTTCCATTAAGAACGATACTTTCTACCAACTCATTAGTAGCATCGTTGTCGTTTAGGTTAATCGTGTTACCTTTTGATATTGATAATTCATTGCCATTTAAATCCAATAACTGTATATTATTATTGAGTGCATAGGGTGACCCAAGGAGCTCTTCAATACCTAAAATTTCATACCCACTTCCTAAGTCAATTTCTACCTGCATAAAATAAGAAATTTCGCCCCAGTTTAAATCTTCCAATCTATTTCCTAAAATATTATTCCCCCTACCTACAATCAACCTAAATATTCCAAAGACATCCGTTTTGGCTAAATGAGTTTCTTGATAGACTTCCTGCCCATATTCATCTTCTTCTAAAATGGTAAAACGTAAATCAATGTCTCGGTTAGCTAAAATCTCTCCTTGAGAATCTCGCCCAAAGCCTTCTGATTTAGACTGGTCAATGGCTACAGCTTGATAAGTAAAGCCAAGCTTTTGTGCTGATGAATCTGTCGAAATGATAAACCATGTTGAGATGATAAAAACTGATATGAAAGTATAATTTTTCATGAATGGGTATTTTAATATGGGGCTATTTGTTTTTTTGTATTTATTCTAAAAAAAACGGAAGCAGAAATTTTAAACGAATGGATAAATGCTTGTTGGCTTAGGTCTTTCTCAATATTTGTTAGTCCTCTTAAATAGCCTATAGTTAAAGTAGTAGAAGCATCGTATGAAATACTATATTTAACACCAGTTTCGAGACTAAAACTAAGATTAGATTGTGCTAAATCTTTAGAAATGTCGAATTGGCTAAATCCTTGGGTTTGTGTGCCACTAAGCAGAAAATCATATACAATTCCACCTCCAAAGAAAAAGCCAGCTTTTTTACGGTAATAAGGGTAGTACCTATAGGTAATAGCAGTAGAAATAAATTGCATATTCCAAGTGGTGAAGAGGCTGCTTTCTTTATCTTCAAACTTGCTTGATTTATAGCCAGCATCAATGCCTAGTTGATGAGTTGATTTTCTTCTTACCTTATAGCCTATATTATACCTATAATTAAAAGTGGAAATAATACCAGGTAATCCTTTTAAACTTTTGTCACTAACACCGTTGGAATTTTTAAAATTTACATTACTAAAATTACCACCTAAACTAAATCCTATAGCGTGTTGCCCTTTACCAAAAAGGCTTAAAAAAATTAATGGAATAATAAAAATATACTTCATATATGTTTTGCTTAAAAAATGCTGTAAACTATCTGAGGATAAGCAGTTTTGTAAAAAATGCGTTATTACTATTGGCTGCTTTAATAATGTAAACTCCTTTTTGGATATTTAGATAATCCATAGAGTATAACTTTTTAAATGATGAGATTATGTCTTCTTGAATAATTTTCCCTTCCATAGAAATTAGCATTACTTTAAACGGTAATAGGCTTGTACAATCTAAACACTCTAAATTAACTTGGCCTGTAGTTGGGTTTGGGTAAATTGTGAGTTTTAAAGGCAAATTATTAGTACTAGTTGTGCGTACGTATTGATGTTGAAAGCCTTGCAACAGCACAACTTTATGGTTACTGAAAGAACTTGTTAAAGATGACTGCCCAATAGTTTGGTTTAACGAAATCTTGTATTGTTTAGAGTGCAAAGCACCTCCAGATATACTTGTGGAAGATTTTTGTATTATAAGTTTCTGAGCTTGGATATTAAGACTATAGGCTATGCAAATAAGGGTAATTAAATGACCATAAGTTGTTTTTTTCATCTAATGAAAGTAGTATTTTTTTAACACTAATCAAATATTGGGGGTTGGGAACTAGGAATTAAACTCTCGAAGGTCTCTTGCCAAGTCGAAAATAGACCTTGGAGAGTTTAATTCCCGCATTATTTACCATAAAATTAATAAATGTTTATAAATAGCTTATTTTCAACCAAATACACTAAATTTTTCTGTAAATAGTCGTACTCAACGATGAGTTTACTCCGGTCAATAGGCAACCTTTCCCCCTCTATTTTGAGGGAAGGCTTAGTAACAAATATTATTTTCAAGAAACCCCATGATTTCTTCTAATTCTTTAATACTATTTGCTTTTTTATCAATCAAGTCTTCAAGCCCACAGCTTGCTAATAGGTCGCTAAGTACTTCTTTTACATTTTTATTATATACTAGGCTACTCGTATTGTGCTTATTGTCTATAATGTAATACTCTTTGAAATACAAACCTTCATCTTCACTAAACTCAACTAGCCCTTGAGTATTATTCCTGACTCTAGCAGCGTCTATAGTAGCGTTGCTCAAGGATTGATTTAGATTTTTACCACTATTTATAGATTTTTCAAAACTTTGCTTTGCAGCTTCTTTTGTCAGTGCTTCACTTGCTTCATTAACGGCTAATTCTACTCCACTTTTCACTATTTTTGTAACGTTTTTTCTGATGTGGGTTGGGTTGGGGTTGCGATAGTAGCTGAATCTTCCATTTGGATTTTTAACCTCTACGAACACTCCATTGACATTGAGGTAGTGCTTCTCCCCACTTGGTAGCTTTTGCATATAGTATGAAGCATCGAAGTCTTTCGCCATATATAGGGTGATTTTATCCTCAGCATCGGCCAATTGCACACCGATAGGGCCCCATATTTTTGTGCCATCCCATACCGCAGCCTCAATCTTCTTCGTAGCTACCTTGCCTTCTTTCTTTTCCCCCGACTTCAATATTACATATCCTGCGTAAAAATTTTTCTCTTCATTTTTAAACGTCTTTTTTACATCCGAGAGCGTTGCTTGTTCTGGGCCAAACTCTGCGAGGTCTTGCCTCTTAAATTTGAATTTTGTTTTGTCTGCCATCTTCAACTTGACCTCTGTAGTGTCATTGTTCACAATTTTTAGCACTATTTCACCTGCTTTTTTTTCACCACTGTTGGTGATGACATAGCCTTTGATAGGATTAGTAGTCTTGGTTGTGTTTTTACCGCTTACCATAGAGGATTTTATGGTATATTGAGCTTGCGCAAACATCGGTGTCACCATCATAAGTACAATAAGTAATTTTTTCATAGTAGAGTAGATTGGTTGATTTACATCTTATAAGATACTGATAATAATTAGTTGATTAAAATTATCTATTTTTCAGGCATCTATTCAGAGTGAACACAATAATATTAAAAGTATTTGTATTAATTTTTAGTTGACAGCCTACCTTCTTAATTCAAAATAACCTTCTACGATTTTCGATTCGTTTGCAGGTAATT
>CAZQWZ010000263.1:0-3457 GCA_964596935.1 uncultured Roseivirgaceae bacterium | reverse complement strand
TTTTCATAGCCAAAAGAGCCTGCCATACCACAACACCCAGAGGGAATGAGTTCGACTTTAGCTTGCGGAATTAAATCCAGTACTTTTTTAAGTGGCGTAAGCGATGATAATGCCTTTTGATGACAGTGCCCATGGTATTTTATAATTTTATTTAAAGGGCTAAACTGTGCCGAAGATACATTGCCTTTGTCAATTTCAGCTGCTAAAAACTCCTCGAACAAAAAAGAATGTTCTGCCACTTCTTTGGCCGTTTCTTTGTCCGAAGCTATATCAATGTACTCATCTCTAAAAGATAATATTGCCGAAGGTTCAATTCCAATTATGGGCATTTCAGCAGAAAGCTGACCTTTTAATAATTGCAAATTTTTATCCGCCAGCTTTTTTGCTTTGCCCAACAAGCCTTTTGAAAACAAGGCTCTACCTGTATCAGATACAGGAGATAACTCCAACGTATAACCCAATTTGGCAAGCACTTTTACTACTGCCACCCCCGCTTTTAAATCGTTGTAATTAGTAAACTCATCCGCTAATAAATAGGCTCTTCCTTTTTCTGCAATTTGTTCAATACCAAAATTTAATTTTTTATTTTGTTTAAACCACGATCTAAAAGTTTGGGTATTTAACTCAGGCATGGAGCGCTTTTCGGCAAAGCCTACTATTCGTTTAAAGGTTTTGCTCAATGCACCATTGGCAACTAATTTATACCCCCATGGAGCTAACATCGCTAGCTTATTTAAGGTGTTAAAATTTGATACCAACCTTGTTCGTAAAGAGATGCCTTTTCTTTTTTGATATTGATATAAAAACTCAGCTCTAATTTTTGCTATATCTACATTAGAAGGGCACTCGGCTTTACAGCCTTTGCAAGCCAAGCATAAATCGAGCACTTCTTTTATTTGCTCACTTTCAAAAGGATTGATTTCCTCTCTCCCTGCTAACTCCCTAAAAATATTAGCTCTACCTCTTGTGGTGTGCTTTTCATTTCTAGTGACCATATAACTTGGGCACATTGTTCCCCCTGTTAATTCTGTTTTTCGGCAGTCGCCCGACCCATTGCACTGCTCTGCTGCACGAACTATGCCTTCGGTTGCAGAGAAATCAAAAATGGTATCATACAAAGGTGTTTTTTGCCCCGGAGTAAACCTCAAGGAGCTATTCATCGGAGGCGTATCTACAATTTTTCCGGGGTTAAAAATGTTACTGGAGTCCCACGATTTTTTTACTCGCTTAAGCAGTTCATAATTTTCTTCACCAATCATAACTGGGATAAACTCTCCTCGTAACCTTCCATCGCCATGTTCGCCACTCAAGGAGCCTTTGTACTTTTTAACTAGCGTGCTAATTTCTTCGAGAACAATTCTAAAAAGTTTGTTTCCTTCTTCGGTTTTTAAATCAAGAATAGGCCGTAAATGCAATTCACCAGAACCAGCATGTGCATAATGAACGCAACTTAAATCATACTTTTTAAGTAATTCATTAAGCTCTAAAATATAGGCGGGCAAATCATCTACTTTAACAGCCGTATCTTCAATTACTGGCACTGCTTTAGGGTCGCCAGGCACATTGGATAATAAGCCCAAACCTGCTTTTCTAAGGTTCCATACTTTGGTAGCATCGTTATTCCAAACAATTGGAAAATGATATCCTAAGTTTTTACTTTTTAATTGTGCAATTAAATCACCTGCTTCTTTTTGCACTTGCTCTTTCGATTCTCTTTTGAGCTCAATTACTAAAAGTGCCTTGGGGTCGCCTTTAATAAAAAAGCGATTAGGCTTTTGAGAAACACTGGTTTTTGTGCGCTCTAAAATATGATGATCCATTAATTCAACCGCACTTGGGTTATAATTAAGTGCAATTTGGGTTGCCTTTAACGAATCGTACACGGTATCAAAATGGGCACAAATTAATCCAACTTCTTTAGGAGGCAAATCAACTAACCCAATTTTAACTTCGGTTATAAATGCGAGGGTTCCTTCTGAACCTGCAATCAATTTACAAAAATTGAAAGGCTTACCTCCTTCCTCAAAAACTTCTGTATCCATTAATAAATCGAGTGCATAGCCCGTATTTCTACGAGGAATAACTGGATCAGGATAATGTTCTGTTATTAATTTTCTATTATTCTTATCTCCTAATATGGAGTTAATCTCTCTATAAATATTGCCTTCTAACGAATCTTTAGGTAGTTGGCATTTAATCTCAAAATCCTCTTTCAACAAACTAGAAAATATGGCTTCTGAACCATCTGCTAAAATTGCTTTTACTTCCAATAAATGATCTCTTGCACTACCATAAACAATGGAATTAGAACCACAACTATTATTACCCACCATGCCGCCAATCATGGCTCTGTTTGCGGTGGATGTTTCTGGGCCAAACATTAACCCCAAATGGTAAAGGTGCATATTGAGCTCATCCCTAATTACACCTGGCTGAACTCGCACCCATTTTTCACTTTCATTTACTTCAATAATTTCTGTATAGGTTCGAGAAACATCCACTACAATTCCTCCTCCTACAACCTGACCTGCCAATGAGGTCCCAGCTGTTCTTGGAATGATAGAAAGCTTATTTTTAGTAGCAAAATTTACTAGAAGCTTAATATCATTATCATCTGTTGGAAAACAGACAGCCAGTGGAATTTGACGATACGAAGACGCATCGGTTGCATAGAGTCTTCTAGTTATTTCATCTAACAGTAACTCCCCTTGTAGTTCGGCTTTTAAAGCTTCTAAAAATTGATTTGATTCTAAAACCTCCATAATTTAATCAAAAATAGGTTTGTGTTTAATGAATGCCAATTTTATTTAATAGTATTGCTTTATGATGATAAGAAAGGTCTTTTTTATAAGCTTAGTTTTTGTAAACTTTTTACTATTCAGTTCCTGTGCAGGGCATAAATCGAAACGAAGCAGAACAGAAACGGTAATAAAAACCGCTAGATCTTATACGGGCACGCCTTATAAATGGGGTGGAACCTCTCGCTCTGGAATGGATTGCTCTGGGTTATTGCTTAACTCTTTTAAGTCCATTAATTATGATATTCCTAGAACCTCAGCTGAACAAAGCAAAGTAGGAAAGAAGGTTTCTAAAAGTGATATTAAAAAAGGTGACTTAGTTTTTTTTGCTACAGGTAAAAAGAAACGAAAAGTAACCCATGTTGGGCTTGTAACTGAAGTAAAAGGAAAAGGTTACATTAAGTTTATCCATGCATCATCTAGCATTGGCGTTACCGAAAGCAGCCTAACCAGTGATTATTATAAGAAGCGATTTAGGTATGCTCGTAGAATCCTCTAAAATTTAACCGCAGAGGCGCTAAGGCGCTAAGTAATTTTTCTATATTTGCAGCCGTTTGGGGGATTAGCTCAGTTGGCTAGAGCGCTACGCTGGCAGTGTAGAGGCCATCGGTTCGAATCCGATATTCTCCACAAAGGGTTGAATTACGGTTCAACCCTTT
>CAZQWZ010000262.1:0-3464 GCA_964596935.1 uncultured Roseivirgaceae bacterium | reverse complement strand
TCCATCAAATTAATTTTGATGTAAATGTACTACTTATATCTTAACATATACTTAGCATAAATATATTGAATCCCTGTAGATGAAGTATTTGTAGCTTCCACTACAACACTCGTATTAGTATGACTAATCATTGTTAATCCAGAAGACAAACTCCAACTAACACGTTCCCATGAGTTTGCAGGGGATAAAGTATAGGTGTTTTGAGTAGAGCTGCAATTTTGAAGTCTTGATAGCCCAGAAATAGAGCCTGCAGGGGTGTTGGGTGCACTCAAAGAAACCACATGGCTATCACTATCTGTCCCACTATTTGCAGTGGTAGAATAATATATAGTGGAAGAAGATCCTGTAGCAGAAAAACGAACATTGCTCTGCTCATTACTTATAAATCCGCCTGGTATACCATAGGCCTCATGAGTGTATGTGGTTTTCCATTGTCCATCAGCTGGATCTTGAACTTCACAATTGGTGCATGACCAAGTCCAAGATGCGTGTGTATTGTTTGAATTAACAGTATATAAAACCTCGCTTCCTGGACACATATTTTCGGAACCTTCAATAGTGGCGTACGTAACATCCCCCAAAGAAAAAGCATGTATGGAAAAAAATATTAGAAAAGAAAATAGCATTGTTATAGTTTTCATGTTCATAATTATTAAGTTAAATATTATTTTATTTAAAAATAAGAACAATATTTATTTAAAAGTCAAGAAATATCATTTTAAAAATCTATAACCAAAACTAAGAGTTATAGGAACAGTATCTACCTTGGCTTGTTTCTTAAAGGTGTCATTCATACTAAAAAAATTTATTATTTGATACTTAGCAGAAAGGGTAAACTTTTTTTTAATGGCATACTGAAGCCCTAGACCCAACTTTACACCAGGCCCATGAAAACCAAGAACACCAGGATACCTTTGTCTAAAATAACCAACACCACCCGTAATGAAGAACAATGAAAATGGTTGTTTATAAGTTATAATTGGATGCCATTTAATATTTATAAAACCAAAATCCATCAATACTGGAAAACTATTAGTTTTTGTGCTTCCTGGGTTGTTAATTGTGTACCCTCCATATAACCTTGAATAATGGTATTCAAATAGAAATGATAATTTTTTAAAAGACGAATGCTTTTTTTCGAACTCAAACTGAAAGCCATATTGGGTAATGTTACTCCACGCATATCCTATACGGATTTCATTAAAAGCCAAAGACTCTACTTCTTGCCCATATAATTTGTTTGTACCAAACAATAAAGCCAATTGAATAATGATAATTATTTTTTGCATACAATTATTAAACGAACATCTTTCATAAAAAAAGAGGCTCCCTTGTGACAACATTGTTTAATTGATTATTTTTAATTAATATTATGTTATATATTAAATTTAATGCTAATTATTTATAAATAAAAATTTGAATAATTTAAAACTTAAAAATTGGTCACTTGTCGCTCTTTTTCTTTCTATAAGCTTTTTCTTTTTATCCTGGGCTCCAATTTCCTTTTCTCCTTTAATATTTATTTCTCTAGTTCCTATAATACTAATTGCCAAAAACCAACAGGCCTCTTTTAAAAAAACTCTCCCAATAATTTGGATCGTTTTTTTTATGATTAATACATCAGTTAGTTTTTGGGTTGTCAATTTATCAATCGCTGGGGCTATTGTTTTTTGGTTGGTTTCATCCACCCTTCAAACTCTTCCTTTTATATTTTTAATATCCAAAAAAATTAACTCGTGGTCAGCAAACATAAGTTTTATAGCTTCATGGATATTATTGGAAGGTCTCCAGCTCCATACTGATTTCAGCTTTCCCCTTTTAATTTTAGGTAATTCTTTATCAAGTATTGCTAGCCTAATACAGTGGTATCAAGTAACAGGGGTTCTAGGGGGAACCTTGTGGATTCTTACAATTAATTTATTAGTTGCAGAAAGTATTCATAGAAAAAAATACAAAAAAATTGTGCTATCTTCTTTCCTTATTTTAATACTTCCAATAAGTGTTAGCCTATTTTCTAAACAAACAAAACCATACAAAAAACTAGATGTGTTGATTGGCCACACAAATGTTAATTGTTATACTGAAAAATTCGCTAAGTCTAGCAACGAATTGGTAGATCAATATTTAAGTTTTACTGTTGTCCGATAAAAAATAATAGGAGATGATATTTTTTATAAAAATGCCATTATCACACTTATTGAAGCAGTTTTTGACACAATTATTACCTAACACCTTTAAAGGGGCTTGCTTTCTAAAAATGAATTAAAAGCAACTCTATTTAAAGATAAAGGGGGTTTTGAAGCATTTAAAATTTTAATCGGACAACAGTATCTAAGTTTAACAAAAGCAACCATTAGTACATCTACTGATTTGGTTCTGTGGCCAGAAACAGCTATAACTAGTTTTGGTTGGATAGAGAATATTCCAGCAAACAACCCAACCCTAGATAAACTCAGCAGAGGGTTAAAAGGATTTTCTAATACCACATTAATCACTGGTGGAACATTATATAAAGAAGCTCCACTGAATGCTCCATCCTCAAATTATTCAGACGAGCTTGGGTTATCATTGTATACATATAACTCTGCAATAAGTCTAGATTTCAAAAACCAACAAGTTAGTATTAGGCATAAAGAAAAGCTTGTTCCTGTTGAAGAATATCAACCCTACCCTTGGTTGTCAACCTATCTTTCTTTTTTCTATAAATCTCTGTCTGGTATAAAGTTTAGTAAACATGCTGTCAAAAACGATCTATTTACAGTTAATGGCTCTAAGATTCTTCCTTTAATTTGTTTTGAAATTCTATATGGTGATTTTGTTAATGAAATTGGTAAAAAAGCTAACGGTATTGTGTTAATTATGAATGAAGGTTGGTATGATAATCTTTGGGCCTCTCGGCAATTTTTAGAAATCACCAAGATTAGAGCAATAGAACAGCAAAAAAATATTGCAATTGCCTCGAATAGAGGGCATTCAGGATTTGTACACCCTGACGGCACATTTGAAATAATAAATGAACGTAAGGCAAAGGCAGTAACAGGAAAACTAGGATTAAATAAAACCAGAACCTTCTATAGTCAATTTGGTGATTTCTTAATAGATATTTCTGCTGTTGTCTTAATATTATCAATAATTATGATTATTAAAAAAGCATATTTTAACCCCTTAAAAGGTTAAAAGAAAGAAAATATACTGCTTCACGCCCTACCCAACTTGTTCACTCCTGTTTATCATAAAACAAGTTATACGTTTTAGTTGAAGAATAAAAATCTACATAAAGCTATATTTGCTTATTAAGGATAATACCAACATTGGCATCATTTATAAATAACTTAAAGAAACCAATATGGATGCGGTTGATGGGTTTAATGCGAATCTCGAAAAAATGAATGACAAAATATTGGGGCAAGATAACTTTGTTATTAAACGATTATTTAATTTAGATACCAATGCATATAAAGCAG
>CAZQWZ010000261.1:0-3479 GCA_964596935.1 uncultured Roseivirgaceae bacterium | reverse complement strand
AGATTAGCCAATGGAGTAAAACCTCTGTATCTGACCGAGAAATAAAATTAACTCCTTTTGATAATAATTTATTTCTTAGGTCTTCATAATTATAAATTTCGCCATTAAAAACGAGCGCATATTTCCCATCTTTAGAAACAAATGGTTGATTCGAATTATTATCCTTATCAATAATTTGTAGCCGGTTAGAAGCTAGGTAAGTAGTGCCTTTTCCAAACGTTTTTTTTATATGGTTTTTGGCATCTGGTCCTCGGTGATTAATTGCACCCATCATTTTTTGGATATGCCCTGAATGAGCATTGCCAGAAAAATCAAGAATCATATTAATGCCACACATATTGCAAAGTTAACCGCAACGGGCGCTAAGAATGGATAAAAAGCACCAAAAATAATTCTTCGCGTTGTTTAAGCTTCGCGTACTTTGTGGTTAAAAAGTTTTTTCATAATACCTACACCAAGGAACAATTTCACATTCCTCACATTTAGGCCTACGTGCCAAGCAGGTGTATCTCCCATGCAAAATCAACCAATGGTGAGCCAAAGGCACATCCACCTTAGGAATATGCTTTATCAATTGTTTTTCAACTTCGAGTGGGGTTTTAGCAGTTTGGGTTACCAACCCTATGCGTTTAGAAACCCGAAACACATGCGTATCAACTGCCATGGTGGGTTGGTTATAAACAACTGAGGCAATTACATTGGCCGTTTTTCGTCCAACACCGGGCATTTTTTGCAAATCATTGATATCGCTTGGCACAACGGAGTTAAATTCTTCAGATAGAATTTTGGCCATATTAATCAGGTGCTTAGCCTTATTATTGGGGTAGGTTACGGATCTTATGATTGGGAAAACCTCATCAAAATGGGAGGCAGCTAAATGCTCAGGGGTTGGAAATTTGGCAAACAGATTTGGCGTAACCATATTAATACGCTTATCGGTGCATTGAGCACTAAGCAATACGGCAACTAATAGCTGATATGGGTTTTCATAATGAAGTTCCGTTTCAGCATCGGGGTTATTCTTTCTGAAATAATCTAGAACAGCTTCAAATCGTTCTTTCTTGGTCATACACACCCTTTAGTGGGCGGCATGCAAGTTAGTAGATTTTGAATAATTTAGAATCTTTTCGATGGTTGAATTCGAAGGGCTATAGCTAACTTTTGTTAATTCATCTGCGGTCGATTTAAGAGATTTATACTCCTCCATCAATTTATTATCGCACAATAGAGCTAATTCAACTTCTCGATGTTGTTCACTTGTAATTTCGTTGTAAATAAACCTTATTAGGTCAAGTTGGGTACATGTTTGAATCATACGCAATTTTATGTTGTTTCATTTTTTTTCGTAGGTTGATAAGGGCATAGCGCATACGGCCTAATGCAGTATTAATACTTACATCGGTAGATTCTGCAATGTCTTGAAAACTCATTTCTTGGTAATGCCTCATCATAATAACTTCCCGCTGATTTTCGGGTAGTTCTTCTATAAACGAGCGAAGTTTATTTTTAGTATCTTGTTGTACCTGTAAATTTTCGTAGGGTGCTTCAGAAAATGCTAATGTGTTAAAAACATTGGATCCATCTTCCATAACAATGGTTGGGTATCGCTTCTTTTTCCTGAAATAATCGATAGCTAAATTATGAGCTATGCGCAATATCCAAGGCTTAAATTTTCCTTCTTCATTATACTTATTCCCACGCAAGGTTTTAATAGCTTTTATAAAGGTATCTTGCGTAAGGTCTTCTGCAACATAGGTATCCTTTACAATAAGATAAATGTTTGTAAAAACTTTGGATTTGTACCTGTTAAGTAAAACCTCAAAACTCTCTTCGTTACCCTTGATATAGAGCGAAATCAACTTGCTGTCGCTTAATTCAAATTTGTTCATGTAATAATTAGATTGGTAATCGTAGAGGTTTAAATCATAGAGAAATATGTGGTTTTACAATGTTTTAGTTGTGTACTAGATTCCAAATGTATAGAATCAATGTTTTATAATCAAAGGATTTTTCTACTATTTATTAATTATTTTCACAAATTACACCCTACAACTTTAAATAGATTTACCCTACTTATCTAGTAAAATTAGTGGCCAACGTAAACATTTTTCCAATATTGTGTAGTACGGCAATTATTTTTTAAATTGTACTATATTAAGATATTGTCTATAATTTTCATGTATTTATTGCATTATCATAAGTGAAGATTTCTCGAGTATAATAGCAATCTCATTTTAAAATTTCAAAGAAGAATAGGTTTTATAATGCAATGTGGGTTTAACAGCCAATGTAAATAGTAACTTTCTAAGTAAAATATAATTTTTTTAATAAATATATTGTTTATACCAAATTAACTGGAGATAGATTTTGTTTATACCATATATATATATATTGCTTCTTATAATCATAACTAAAAATTATTATGAGAAAAACGTTACAAACAATTGGAGCAATAATGCTAGTGGTACTAGCATCATGCTCAGAACAAACGAGTATTGAGCCTAGTACACCTTTGGTATTAGCAGATTACTCCACAGAGGCAGATTTATTAGCCATTGACCTGGGTAAAAGAATAGCCAAATTGCTAGAAGATGAAAAATTTCGTGACTTTGTTGGATACGAACTTAAAAAACAGTTTGATGGAGATGACAATTTTTTAATTCTTAAAGCAGAACAAAACGCTAAAAACGCAAACCGACTTGGAGGTAGTTTTCTAGAAATGCTTTACCCAAAAGAGAAT
This sequence comes from uncultured Roseivirgaceae bacterium, assembly GCA_964596935.1. Lineage (GTDB taxonomy): Bacteria > Bacteroidota > Bacteroidia > Cytophagales > Cyclobacteriaceae > JAKISE01. The sequence continues at coordinate 739 of CAZQWZ010000261.1, read as the reverse complement.
ACTTCTGGTAGAAGTGCAGGAAATAACGACCTTGTTAAAAATTTAGAAGAAAATTACCCATTACTTCAATTGGCATTCCCAGATTTAGATGTAGGCGATGTTAACGATTGGCTAGCAAACCCTAAGGGCTTGTTACAGAATAAAGTGTACAGAATTGGCGAAGTTATTTTGTTCGCTAATAAGGCAAAAAGCACACACATAGCACCGCTATGGGGAGTATTTTTAACGCAATTAGCGGACAAAAGAATAAAACAAAATGTATAGGTTATTCTGTAACAAGCCCTAAAGCAGTAAAGGTGGTAATATTACCCGCAGACTATACCGAAACTGGCGATATTACTGGGGCAATTGCTTTTGATGCCGAAGGCAACCAAACAACAGTGCCGCTAAAAGAGGAACCTAATGAAGCCGTAATCGTTTTAACAAGAAACGAAAGAGTGGTAGGCATACCAAAAGAAACACTAAATGCAGCAAGAATTGGCTTTCCTATTGAAGTTTGTGATGAAATGTTACGTATTGCACCCGTATATGAAACCGATAACATTGTGTATTACGATAGATACTTATTAGAAGATATATGCAACCCTGCTCCTGGTGATGGCGGGCCTAGTACACGTCCACCACTTACTAATTGCAACTGCGATAGAGAATGCAACCCCAACCGAAAAGAAATGATTGCCAAGGTGAGGTTCCCTAGCACAGCACAACTTAAAAAAGCTGAAGACTGGCCCCTTGGCAG
>CAZQWZ010000260.1:1957-3487 GCA_964596935.1 uncultured Roseivirgaceae bacterium | reverse complement strand
ACAGCACCAAAAGTGGGTTCGCCTACCAACGTGCCTCTATCCAATTGCTTAAATGCATGCGAGAAAATTTCGGCATTGGAATAGCTGCTCGCATTACATAATGCTACTGATGGTTTTAACCAACTTGCCAAAGGCAACCGCTCGCTAAATGGATAGTATGATTTAAACTTAGTGTTTTCGGTTGCTAGATTTTTAGCAGCTCCTCTTGGTACGGTGTAAGCATGTTGTTTCACACTAAGTACTGCCATTAGGTAATCAGTGGTCCAGCCACCTCCGTTGTAACGTACATCAATCACGATTCCTTCTTTATCATGGCCGGCAGCCATTAATTCACGCTCAAATTCCTCAAAACTTGTCCAATTCATTCCTCTGATATGAAGATACCCCAACTTGCCTCCAGAATAGGTATTAGTTAACTTTCTTCGTTCGCCAACCCACTCTTTGTAAAGTAAAGTTGAAATACTACTGGTTGGCCTAATGATAACTTCTCTTTTAGTACCTGTTGAACTTTGAACATCTAAAATAGTTTTTTCACTTGCTGTTGATAAAAACGGAGCATAAAAATTTTCTACAGAGGATACTGCCTTGCCATTCACAGTTAGTATAATATCACCAACGCTTAATTTACTAGCCTTTCGATCAGCAGGTCCATCGGGTACCACTCTTGTTATTTTAACACCTTTTTTTAGAGGCTCAATGTCAATGCCTAATAAGCCTGTTCTTTCCTTTTGCGTATCTACTCCATCGGAGCCTCTTAAACCCATATGGCTGGCATTTAATTGCCCTAACATTAGGTTAAATACATAATGGAAATCGCTCTGAGTTGGGGCTGTTACAGCCCAAGATTTGTATTGCTTTTTAAGAGCATTCCAATCTTGCCCATGGAAATTAGGATCGTAGAATCCAGCACCTAATGAGCGCCAGGCTTCTTCAAATATTTGAGCTCTTTCTTCGGGGTGATTTATATCCATTTTTGCAGAAAATGGGCGACTTTCTGTTTTTGGTTTAGCGATGTCAGCCACGGCTAACTTGCCTCCTTTTTTATTGAAGTATAGTTTTTTACCTTTTGACCCAAGTCTTACTCGGTAAGGGTTGGTATCCCCTTTGGTAATACTTTCTTGTTTTGTGCCATTCCATTTAATTTTTTGGAGATCACCTTTGTTTCTACCTCCATCATTTACAAAAAACAAATACTCTCCATCATTTGAAATAGCCAGAGCTCCTTCATCGCCAGGCAAAGAAGTTACTTGTTCTACCCGATTATAGATTTCTTTAAAATCAATCTGAATCGGTTTTACGTCTTTGTCTTTTTTATCCTTGTCTTTATCTTTATCTTTTTCCTCTTCAACTTCTAAGTCTTCTTCCCAATCTTGTTTGGTTTTATCCCAATCTTCCTTTTTAAGCCACACAAACCAAACATCTAAATCGCCATTATTTCGGTTAGATAAAAAAGCAAGTTTAGAGCCATCCTTACTCCATTTAGGGCTTACATCACTTTTAGGGTGCATACTCACATTTGCAGGCTTTCGG
>CAZQWZ010000260.1:0-1857 GCA_964596935.1 uncultured Roseivirgaceae bacterium | reverse complement strand
CCATTTAGGGCTTACATCACTTTTAGGGTGCATACTCACATTTGCAGGCTTTCGGTTGTTATCAGCTTTATGAATATATATGTCTTCGTTAAAATTAAGGTCATCTAATGAATAAGCTAACCACTTAGAATCTGGGCTCCAACTAATGCCCGATGGAGTAGCCCAACCATTAAGCAAGGTGGTTTTTATTGTGAATTTGCTTTTGCTAGTTACAGCTCCAACTTTCAAGCCCCCTCGCCCTGTTCGGTAAGCAACACTTTTCCCATCTGGTGAAACCACCAAATTAGATTCATCTTCGGGGGTATTAGTTAACTGTGTGGTTGTTCGTTTTAATGTTAAAAACAGATCGGTTTGATTGCCATCAGAAGATGTAACCAAATACATATCGTACTGTCCATCTTTATCAGATACATAGATAAGTGTAGAATCGTTTAGCCAAGCCACATCCTTTTCTCTTGATGGCGAGTTTGTGATTTGAACTGTTCGAGATTTTTCCTTATCATTTTGAGTAATAAAAATTTCGCCACGCACCTCTAATGCTATATTTTTACCATTAGGCGAAACAGCATAATTGCTTAACTTGCCAGAAAACGTTTTGTGCTCGATAGGATCGAAACGATAATCGCTACTTATGTTAATGTCTAATTTCTTAGGTATTCCACCATTAACTGACATGGTGTAAATGGAGTTGTATTGCTCCATCGCCAACTGTTGTCCATCTCCACTAATTGCCAAATACATTACGCCATAATCCTTAAAATTAGTAAGTGTTTCGGCTACACCATTTGATTTACCATCCGCATTAAGAGGCTGCTTCACCACATTATACTTTCCACTTTTGGCACTAATAAAATAGAGTGTTTCATCATTGCCCCAAATGGGGTTAAAATCTTGGCCATCAAACGTAGTAATTTGATTATAGGCTCCTGACTTAGTATCATAAATCCAAATATCTCTGTTAGCTGATCCACGATACGCCTCACGCGCAATTCGGCAAGCTCCTCTTACAAAGGCAATAAATCTACCATTCGGTGATTGAACAGGAGTAGAGCCGAATGCATCTAGTAATCGAGTGGGAGTACCTCCCTTTGCCGAAACAACGGCAGATTCAGCGTCCCATTCTACCTGTCTAAAATCTCTTCGGGTATTAAAAAGCAATTTATTGTCATCCGTCCAATCGCTTAAAATATCACCTGAAGACCGATGTGTAATGCGAATAGGGTTGCTGCCTTCGGCATTTATAATGAATATATCATCGTTGCCCCAACGGTTACTGCTAAACGCAATTTGTTTGTCATCGGGGCTCCATTTTGGTAGGTAATCATTAGCCTGGTGAATGGTTAACCTTTTGGTTTGGCCTGTAGCCAAATTCATTGTCCACACATCGCCTTGAAATAAAAAGGCCAATTGAGAACCAGCTTGGTTAAGTGATGGATAACGAGCAAATGTTGGTTGCTGCCCAAAAAGTAACGGTGCTGTAAATAAGCTTAAAAATAGTATGTTAAGAAACTGCTTCATGATGTAGTAAATTAAGGTGTTAAAATACAACACCATTAAATTACTTTAAAGAATACGATTGAAAATTATACCAGTGGTTCTCTAATTTCACCTGAATTTTCAAGATCAATTGTTCTCTTCCTTTTTCATCCTAAGGCAAGTACCGTTTTAAGACTCCTAATTACTAAAGCTAAAGCTGTAATTACCACTTAGGCCTGTTTCATCTCTGCACGTATTTGTAAACTGTAAAATAGCTAAGCTCTCCACTAGCTTTGATTCAATATTTACCACCAATAAAGAATATACTATTCTTTAACTCCTGCCAAATCTAACATAAATGCGTATTCCAATGCGGTTTTT
>CAZQWZ010000259.1:0-3534 GCA_964596935.1 uncultured Roseivirgaceae bacterium | reverse complement strand
TTTTTGCAATTAATCGAGCTGCTTCAACGGCATTTTCTGCCGTAACAGTAAAATCGGTAGGGACTAATATCTTTTTCATTTGAAATAGGATTTAATGGTAATTAATTAACCATTAAGATAGCTTATTTAAACGATAAATAAAATGATAAAAACTAATTAATCAGATTTTAAATATTGCTCTACAGAATGGAGATTCCGAAAAGAATCATAAACAATAATGTAGTAATTGCCATTTGCTTTAAGTAAGGATCAAGCGCTTTAGGCTCTTCATTTTTAATAATGGCTTTTGCATTAATTATGAGTGGCAATAAGGCAATTAAAACAAATAAACGATTATAAGAAAATGGAAGAAATGCTATGTAAATTATACCAGAAACAAACCCAACGGTTAATAATAAGATATGATATACCACAGCTTTTTTTCTACCTAAGCGCAATGCTATTGATTTTTTGCCCGCTTGCCTATCAGATTCTATATCTCTAATATTATTAACATTTAGCACCGCAGTTGCAAACAAGCCCATACTTAAGGCTGGCAAAATATTGATTGCCGAAAACTCTAATGCAAACAAAAAATAAGTGCCTAAAACAGCTAAAAAACCAAAAAAAAGCAACACCGAAATATCACCTAAACCTGCATAGCCATAAGGGTTTTTGCCAGCTGTATAAGTGTAAGCTGCGGCTATGCTTGCCAAGCCAAAACCGAGAAATATGTAAAATGTTGTACTTCCTAAACCAATAGATATATGAAGTAGCATTAGGCCGCTTAAAAAGGATAGTAAACCCACAATTATAATAGCAAACTTCATACTAGAGATTGAAATTTCACCAGACTGCACAGCTCTTTCAGGCCCTTGGCGCAAGTCACTATCAGCACCATTTTCAGTATCTCCATAATCGTTGGCTAGGTTCGAAAATATTTGAAGAAAGATAGTGGTAAGTGCCGCCCAAGCAAGAATATCAAGCCTAAATTTATTGTTTGAGGCTGCCAAAAAGCTGCCCATGCCAATACTAGCCAAAGCAAGTGGCAAGGTTCTTAACCTAAAGGCCGATATCCATACTTTCGCTTGGATCATTCCGCAATGGCTTTGGTTATTTCTTCTCCTAAAGGCTCAATTGCAGAAGCATAAAATGCCATAAGATTGCCTTCTTCATCTATCAAATACTTGCAAAAATTCCAATTGGGAGCATCTTCGTTCCAACCATTTTTATCCTTTTGTGTTAACCATTGGTATAGTGGTGCCATATCATCGCCCTTAACCGATATTTTTGAAAACATAGGAAATGTTACGCCATAATTTTCTTTACAAAAAGCTCCTATTTCTACATCAGTCCCTGGCTCTTGCCCTCCAAAATTATTTGCAGGAAAACCCAAAACAACTAGTTGATCATACTTTTTGCTTAAAGCTTCTAAGCTTTCGTATTGGGGTGTATAGCCACATTCTGATGCCGTGTTCACTATCAATATCTTTTTGCCTTTATATGCTGATAGCTTCACCTTTTTTCCATCTAAAAGAGGCAATTCAAAATCATAGATTGAGGTTGTAGATTGTTGGTTCATATCTAAAGGTCTTGTTTTTACTTTACTTAACCCACAAGAAACAAGAATTAGAGATAAGAATAATAGTTGTTTTATTTTTTTCATTATTTAGTAATTTACATTCTTTCTGGTACATCAATTCCTAAAAGTCCCATTCCTCTATTTATTACATCAGCAATAGTTTTAGAAAATAAAATTCTAAACTTCATTAAATCAATATTTTCTTCATTAAAAATAGGCGATTCAGCATAAAAACGATTATATTCTTTCGCCAAGTCATATACATATTGTGCAATTATGGCAGGTGATAAATCATCTCCTGCTTCCTTTATTTTTGCTCCAAACTGAGTTAGTAAATAAATGCCTTCTCGTTCTGTGTCTGATAATGAAATATCATCAGCAACAGTTCCTGTTAAATCTATTTTGTCAGCTTCAGATTTTCGAATAATGGAAGAAATTCGTGCGTGCGTATATTGGATAAACGGCCCTGTATTTCCTTGAAACTGAATAGATTCTTCGGGATTAAACATCATCCGTTTTTTAGGATCTACTTTCATTAAAAAGTATTTTATCGCTCCTAATCCTAATGTTCTATAAAGTTTATTGGCTTCATCCTCAGAAAATCCTTCTATTTTACCAAGCTCTTTGGTATGGTTTTCAGCGGTATCAAACATATCCTGCATTAGATCATCTGCATCTACCACAGTTCCTTCACGCGATTTCATTTTGCCTGTTGGCAAATCAACCATACCGTAACTTAAATGATGGCAATTATTTGCCCAATCGAAACCAAGTTTTTTAAGGATTAAGAACAAAACTTTAAAGTGATAATCTTGCTCGTTGCCAACCGTGTAGGTTTGCCCTGTTATATTAGGATAATCTCTAAAACGCTGAATGGCCGTACCAATATCCTGAGTCATATAAACAGAGGTGCCATCGGCTCTTAATAATAGCTTTTGATCTAACCCATCATCGGTTAAATCAACCCAAACTGAGTTGTCTTCTTTCTGATAAAATATGCCAGATTTAACACCTTTCATTACTTCATCTTTACCTAAAAGATAGGTTTCAGATTCGTAATACAATTTATCAAATTCAACACCCATAGTTTTATAGGTAGCATCAAAACCGCTATATACCCATCCGTTCATTTTCTCCCAAAGGGCATATACTTCTGTTTCTTTCTGCTCCCACTTCACAAGCATTTCTTGCGCTTTAATAATTAAAGCAGCTTTTTTCTCAGCTTCTTCTTTGGAAATTCCTCTTTCTACTAATTCAGCTATTTGCTTCTTGTATTCTTTATCAAAAATTACATAATACTTACCTACTAGCTTATCGCCTTTTAATCCTGATGAGTTTGGAGTTTCGCCCTCTCCAAATTTTTGCCAAGCCAACATTGATTTACAAATATGAATACCACGGTCATTTATAATTTGCACTTTATGAACCGTTGTTCCATTAGCTTCTAAAATTTTTGATACCGAATTACCAAGAAAATTATTTCGTAAATGACCCAAATGCAATGGCTTATTGGTATTGGGTGATGAGTACTCCACCATCATTTCGCTGCCATCTTTAGCAGTAAAACCGTAATTGGGTGTACTTATAATTTCATTAAAAGAATGTATCCAAGCAGCATCTGTTATTTCAAGATTTAAAAATCCTTTTACAACATTAAACCCCGCAATTACATCTGTGTTTGCCTTTACATAGTTCCCTATTTCTTCGCCTGTTTGCTCAGGCCCTTTTTTGCTTGCCCTTAAATAAGGGAAACTAACAAATGTATAGGCACCTTTAAATTCTTTACGAGTAGGCTGTAAAGCAACATTATCTACCGTTAAAGAGTATAAGCTTTGTAAAGCTTGCTGAAGAACATCTTCAATTTTTGACTTAAGCATGTTATAATCTACTTATGAGCTAATTATTTAAAGATGCAAAGAAAACGTTTTAACCCATAAATTGGAATGATATAATAAATTTTTTTGTTAATGTAG